>JAYYRF010000760.1:0-10301 GCA_036127535.1 Myxococcota bacterium
GAAGAACACGCTGAAACTCAGCCATCAACGGATCCCAATCCAAGTAACGAAAGGAAAGCATCGACATAACCAAGTCAAATTGATTGTCCGCAGCTGGAATCACAGGTTCGGAAACCTGTGCCAGTGATATATGGGAATGCCGAGACAATTTCCTCTCTGCTTGCACAAGCATACCCTTGCTAATATCGATACCCAGCGCAGAATTGAGACGATGTGCAAAGTGGTCGAGCATGGAACCGCTGCCGCAGCCGATATCCAACACATCGGGCTTTCTCTTCGGAAAGAGTTGATGCAAACGATGGGAGAACCACTCTATTTCGGCACGGCGAACCTCTATGTTGTTGAAAACGCGCGCATATTGTTTTGCTACGCCATCGTAGCGCTCAGCACCGTTGCTCTGAACAGGTAAGAAGCGTTTGGGTTTTTCAGGACGTACAAAACCGGTGTATTTACCCAAAGAACCTAAGATTCCATGAGATTTTTTACCGGGGCAACCAAACACATACAGCGGTTTTCGGGCGTGATGCCAAGGTTTGGGAACGAGAAAGCGTTCCTTTGATTCTGAAAAGGTGGTGTACCAATAATACCCAAAACTGGTAACCCCAAACGTTCGGGCAAAAAAAGGAGCGAACCAACGCGCGGAACGACAACAGTGAAAAAAAGCAACGGCGTCGTGCTGAAAAGACAACCGGAGAGAACGCCATTCGTATGGACTCAACTGCTCCGGGCGTGCAATTGTACCAAACATCGGGCCATATAATCCTGAATGACCAATAAAATGAAATTCCTGTATTCCCAATACAGAAGACTCGACGAGCTGTTGCACAGCTTCCTTTTTACTCTCCACACGAACCAATCGCACATTTTTTCCAGAAGCAGAGATGGACGCTGCCATCGTTTGGGCAACACTTTGGAATTGAGCGCCTCCTTCACGATAAAGCGTTGTATACAGAATTAAAACCATTGCGCTGTGAGCTTCTTAGACCGAGGTTATTTTTTTGTGTGACATCACGTTAAAAGGAACTAAGTCCTGTATGATACGTCATTCTCGAAATAGGTATACCATGCTTGCACTCTTCTTTCTCGCTTGTGAATCATCTACAGACTTAAACCTCGAATATGGCACATCCGACGCAGATGACTCCACCGATGCTGTCGAAGAATGCACGCCGCTGGAGGGTTCGTACGAATTCTTTGATCCAGCCTACAAACTCGGGCCTTTGGCTTTTCAAATGCAGCCAGACAACCAAACCTTTCAAAGCACGGATACGATTCACGAAATGGGAATGAACACCATCAGCTTGCGTTTTATTATGCCTATCGATAGCGAAGGTCGCCTTAAGTACCCTTATGTCAGAAACCATTTATACTATGCGAGTTTGGAAGATCAAATCTGCCAAATGGGCAATACCATCCATGCGCTAAAAGAAGAGGGCTTCGCCATCATCTTATCCGGAGAGCCGCATTACCACTCCAAGGAAGAGTGGATGGAGCTTCATCCGGACTGGGACGGCAACTACAGTTCAATTGTACTCTTTGAGACCGAAGAGATGATCGACAACTTTATTGCAGAATCCGATCCGCTGATGCAAGCGATCAACGATATGGCCAATCGCTATAAAGTGGAAATTTTGTCGCCCATCTCCGAAACCGACCGTTTCTTCCCTCCTGCCCGGTCTGACGAATTCATGCGCGACACGCTGCGGAATTTTGAAACCTATGAAGGCCAGCTCTTGTGGCAGGTATACGGAGATATGCTACGCGAACCCGATATGGCCGACAGCATTCATCGCATCGACTTTAGCGACTACGATCTGCTGGGACTCGCTCTTATCGGATGCGACGGCCCGCTGTACGAGTGGGACATTTATATGGACACATTGGTAGAATGGGGTCTCGAAGACAATGTCTCAGAAATTTTCATCTCTGAGATCGGTTGTGTGCGCGAACCCAGTTCGGTCGATACCGCCGTGTCCAATTTTAACTACTGGTACGACAAAGCGGCATCCTACTCGACGGGCACAATCATTTTGGATACCCCACAAGGTACAGAAGGGAACCAAGGAATTGCTGACACTTGGCTAGAAGAATGGGCACGGGCGATTGCACAAGAGCAAGGTCTACTCGAATGACCGTCTGCGTCTGACCTGAAGCAGCAGTAGGAAGCCGCAAAACCATAACCATCTTTTGGGTGCTAAAAGGGTTTGGCAACCGGATTCTTGCTCCACGGTTACCGTTACCCCAGAAGAAGACTCCACCGCGACCGTAACGGAAACCGTATCGCTTTGCGACCATCCTTGCGCATCCGTTACGGTCAATTGAAACCGCATCGTTTCCGTACGATCGATGCGAGGTGCCAAAAAGAAGCTCTTCGAAGCTGTTTTGGGAGATAAGAAGACGGGGACGCCATCCAGTTGTTCCCACGCATAGGAAATCGTTTCTCCTTGTGGTGCCTGACTGCCCGTGCCGTTGAGCATGACCAGTCCTCCCCCGTTCACCAGACGATCTGCGCCGGCATCCGCCCAAAGTGTATTGCACTCCGCGGTATCTTCTTTGAAAGCATCAAAGGGTGTATTGTCAATTCCATAAAACCATACGTTGTCGATGAACCAGCCGATGTCCCCAACAGCAACATCTGTTCCGATCCGATATCGAAGCCGAAGTGTTTCACCCGCAAATCGGCTACCAAAATTCAAATTCACCGTGTCATCATCGGGAAAGCTGGGATTGGTACCGCTATAGGCCATACGATCTGCCAATGGGCTATTTTCGGACTCGCTAACGTGTGGTAAATCGCTCAGTATGGTAATACGGTCGCTGTAACGCGGATCGGTATACAACGATACATCTTGCCAAGATTGCCCATCATCGAGGGACACCTCCACCACTCCACCATCGTAGGCGATGTTGTCCGACTTTTCAAAGGAATAGCGATGCTCCCACTGCACGATAAAATCTTGATCCAATGATACCAGAAGTGGCGGCGATACAAGAGATGTATCCGCTCCCACACCGAGGTCAGCTCCCCAAGCATACCGGTCCACGCCATCGTCGCTCGATATGCTCCAGGCGGTTTGATCCACGCTAGACCAAACCGACCACTGCAATTCAGGCACTTCAAAATCATCTGACGTTGATGTTTCAACGGCCAAATCAACATTGAGATCCAAAGGCAACTCTAGGGTTTCCACACCGGTATCAACCCGAAAGATCAAATATGGATCGTCGATCTCTCCGATTTGGAAGGGCATTTCGTATACCCCTTCCTCTAAGATTTCAAGTGACTCGATTGAAAAAGACTTGCCCGCAGCAAAGGTAATGGGGATCTCTCCCGAGGGTGTAAGAACATCAACGTCCAATTCCGTATTGGAAATCGGCTCTCCACCGAGATTGGTCAAGGAAAGTATGAGGAGACCGCTTTCCCCGTCATCCATGAAATTATCTTCATCACAGCTGTTGAGAGACGTATCCAGCGTCAGGGTAGCGCGCGCAATACGCCCGGCCGTCGAAAAGCTCTCTACCACATTTCGATGGTCAGGCGAATCTCTCTCCGGAGACTGCGCATCGACACCCAAACCGCGCTTCGCAAAGGCTCTCCAAAAAATCAGATAATCATTGGTATCAACCGATGCAGCCAAGAGCGTTGCATCTCGCGCTTCCGTGAAGGTCGTATCTGGCGGAAATAGCTTCAAAGACGTAACCAAATAGGAAAGCATGCGCGCGCGACCTTCATCATAACCGTATTCCTCGATCAATCCGACGTAGCACTCCCACAATGCGTTCGCCCAAATTTCTCCGCTGCTGTGCACCTCAGAGTTGTCTCGACCGTCATTCGCAATCGATCCGTTGGGAAGCGGCTCACCGGACTCGATGTGCCGGAAGGTCAGCGGATAGATATTGGTATCCGTCGAGTACGGAGCCCGTCGAATTCCAAAATACGGACTGCTAAACGCATACCCACCAACGGGAAAAGCACCCTGAAAATTGGGACTATCCGACCGGGTGCCCGTAAGAAGAGCCACAAAATCCGAGTTTCCTTCATTCAGACTCCGCATCTGATTCGTGTAACCACCGGCCGTGAGGCGCCCAAACATATAGTGTCCCCATTCATGGCTCACAACTTGTGCATCAACAGAGGTATCGCGCAACGGACCCAAATCGAGATCGACCCATATCTCTTCGTCAGAATTTACAAAGGATACGCCATCGCGGTACGAGAGGAAGAAAGCCGGAATGTATACGTCCATCCCCTCTCCTCCCATACTCATCAATCCATCCGGGTCGTTCGGATCATTGTTGTAAATCAAGACCGCCGCGGCACCCGCTTCTTGTGCATGACGCACTTTGTCGACAAAATTACATCCTCCGCGCTCGATGAGAGCAATCTCGTTGCTCAAATCCGAAGCGATCGGTTGACACCCGCTTCCCGATACGACGGAAATCCGACCCGAAAAAACCGCACGAGGACCAAATTCGCTTCCTCCGAGCGGATAACTGCCGGCCAAGGAACTCGGAGATGAAACGATTAAAGATGAATCTTGCTCGGTCAGACACAAATATAATTGCATGACCGGAGAGCTTCCGTCGGCTGGTGTCATCATATTCGCATTGTTGAAGCCGCTAAAATCCTGCGCTTCCGCGAACAATGGATCGTTTTCAAGGCCACCACGTCCGAAATTATCTCGTTGTGCGTTCCCCGAAAGTTCGTCAAAACCATAGTCGTAAAACAGATCGTGTAATTGATTGATAACAAAAAAGGCTTGTGTAATGGAAGCCTGTATCTGCTCTTCGGTCTCATTGGGCTGAAGTTGAGGGTCATATACGGAATCAAAACGATTTTGCGTCGCATATGCGTAGAGGTCTTGCGAATTGTACCCGTCCGGCTGAGTAATGTCCGCGTACGCCTCTACATGATTTCCACGACTGCGCTGTTCGCGCAACCACGGATCCCCAAAAAAATTGTCTCCAGAGATGCTATACCACTGTTGCGGCAGAAAGGAGCCATTGCTGTTTTGTTGGCTTGCAGGAGCGGAAACATTGCCAAGAGGGCTTTCATAGTACCCCTCATCATCTGCCCAAACGAAGTAATCGTACTCTTCCGAAGCGCGCAGTTCTCGACGTTCAAAGATACGACCGTCCTGGGCGGATATGAGATACGCATATGCGATTTGATCTCCACCGATTAACTCGATGTAGTAGATCGGTTGAATGCTGCCCTGAAAGGAGTGGTACATCGAACGGATTCGTACGGGTTTGTCCCATTGTTCGGCAGTGTATATATGATAGCCGCCGTCAACGGTCTTCTCCTTCCATTGACTCTCTGTGTTCGTTGCATCGCGTAGCACCAAGGACAATGCCGTTTCCATTGGTATGGAATGTTGTGCCAAAAGACCTGAACCACCCAACGGGTTGATATAGCCTGAAATACCGAGAGGTGTAAGCGCCTCGTCCATTAAGACGGCAACGCGCTCGTCCAAAAAGGGAATACCGTCTCGTGCATAGGTAAAGTGTACGAGATACCCCCGCTCGGGAAAGTGCAATTGTCCGGATAGGGATTGTATGTGCTGGGGATGCAGGGAAAAATGTGCTGCGTTTTGCAGCAGTACCGAACGTGCGACTTGTATCGGATCTCGACGTATGCCCAAGTAAGATGGGCTTTGCAAGACACGAGAATCGGGCTGGGCAAATAAAGACATCCCTGAGAAAAACCAGTACAACATCATGGAACACCTCTCTTTGTAATTAAGCGTTTTTAATCAGAACGGAAGTGTTTTCTTCTAGAAGGGTACGTTTCAGCCGTAAACCATCACTTTCATTTTGGGGTCTGTGAATCGTTCGAAGAGAAGGATACGCGCACGAGCTCTTCAAACCAGGCTTTGGCATCATCTTGATCCAAAGTCTCACTCCATACCAAACCGAAGGTCACCGGCTCTGCATCAAACGGTACGGGACGAGACGTCAGTCTGGGAAGGGTTTCTTCATCATTCATGCAAAGACATGAAAACAAGCATTCGCTTTGCTCCGCCATCGATACCGCCATGGCAAAGCTGTCTACAGCGGCCTTAACTTGACGACGGATACCGGACTTTTCGATGGATGACTCCAACCCGTCTTGCTTGTATCCCGACTCTAGATATTGAATATGCGAGTAGGAAGTCCACGATTGCGGTGTCCAATCCTCTGATATAGGATGCCCATTACGAAAGAAGGTTCTCCAGTGACATACACCGATAGGGCTGCGCGCCAAACCAATCGGTATGGACAACGACATGGGCAGAATTCTCAACGTGATCCCTTTTTCTACATTTTGTAGAGAGTAATGAACTTTGCGGATCAACAGTGACGCCTTTGGTGCCTCATACTCAAATCGAATGAGCAGGGAACGCAACATCGGAGAGAGAAAGTCTGGAATTTCTAGGGTAAAGGTTCGGGTCGTCTCTCGGGCTGAGAATTGTTCCGTATCGTCCATAAAACGACGCAAAGAGCTCAGCAGACGCTGTAAGTCTTTTTGGAGATTTTTGGCTCGTGGGGTTGGAACCATAGAGGTTCCTACACGCACCAACAACTTGTCATCAAAGGTGGAGCGCAATCGTGCCAAAGCGTGGCTAACGGCCGATTGGGTACGACCCAATCTCTTCGCCGCGGAGGTAACGCTTCTCTCCTGCAAAAGAACATCGAGTACGATGAGCAAATTGAGATCGATATTTCGAAGTGTACGATAGTCCATTCTCTATCCCGTTCAGCAATGACGATGTGTATCCAAATATAGCGAGCCCGATCCATACGTGCACACGGATTCCATCGGATCTATCAGATAAACGACCTTGCCACACAAGCAACAATTTAAATTTTATGGAATTCATCCAAAGAACCAGACCTGCCAAAGCCCCTCTATGTTAGATTATTTGCAATCCCAGTGCGACTGTACAGCCAAACGAGCCTATGTCTGAAAAAAAATTACAACAACTTTTATCTCGCTACTTGGTCCATCAAGATCAAACCGAAATCGAACAATATATCGAAGCGCAAGTCAAGCTGCGCTCTGGCGAAAGCGATCCACTGGATGCTACGCAGCGTATCGAGCCCCCCAATAAAGAGAATACTTGGTTTCCCGCTTCGCCCAAAGAAGATCGAACCATCGTCCAGCAATCCCCTTCTACCGGATACGAACCATCATCGGATCTCACGGAGAGAAAGACACCCTTTCCAACGGATGCTGAAATGGAACTCTTCGAAACGGGTTTTCGAACCGGAAGTTTCCACAACTATGATCCCACAGAATCAAAATCGTACCTGGTAGACGAAGAGGGCTTAAACGATCCAAACAAACTGGGTTCTTACGATAAACGGAAACAAATCGGTAAAGGCGCCATGGGCTCGGTTTGGCGGGTGCAAGACCCAACCTTGTACCGTGAGATTGCACTCAAAGTGATCAATACGGAGCATGGCTCTGAAGAGCTGGAACGCGGAAATTTTATCAAAGAAGCCCAAATCAGTGCGCAATTACAACACCCCGGGATTGTACCCGTGTACGAGTTGAACTCCTTGGCCTCTGGGCATCTATATTTTACCATGAAAGAAATCAAAGGCCGGACGCTCAAGGAAGTCATGAAAACCGTCCACAATGCCAGTAGGGATGGTGTTTGGAGATCGGCATCTGATGGATGGAATTTTCGGAAGCTTATCTCTGCGTTCCATTCCGTATGCCGAACCATCGAATACGCACACAGCCGAGGTGTAATTCACTGCGACCTCAAACCTTCGAATATCATGATCGGCGATTACGGTGAGGTTCTCGTCGTCGACTGGGGGATTGCCCGGCTGCTCAATGACCCGAACAATCCTTACCAGGTTCAAATCCAAAGCATGCCCGACGAGCCAGATCTATTGATTTCGGGAACACCGGTATACATGTCTCCGGAGCAGGCCTCTGGTTTGAATCACCTGGTTGGAACCCGCAGCGATATTTACTGTTTGGGCTCCACGCTGTATCATATTTTGCGAGGAGCGCCTCCTTTTCGAGGAACCGAATGGAGCATCATGTCGAGCAAATGTACCGGGGATCCGGTGTCCGTCCGCGAGCCCGCTTATCAGCACCAATCCCCACGTCCGTTAGCAGATGAGTTGGTGAACGCCTGTGAAAAAGCCATGACGCGCTTGCCCGAAAATCGCTTCCAGCACGTATCTGAATTGGCAGATGCAATTGAAGAATGGCTCGAAGGACTCCAAAGACGAGACAAAGCCTTGCAAATACTCGATCGCGTGCAAGAACTCGAGGAAAAACGCACCCAATTAAAAGCGGTACAGAACACGGAATGGAACCGTGCCCAAAGAGCCCTCAGCACCTCCCTAACGTCAGAAGAGGGCTGGAAACATTGGGAAAAAGCCCAATCTTGTTTGGATCAGGTCAACCAAATTCAATTGGAGATCGAGCAACAACTCCACGGTGCATTGATTTATGACTCTCAACTCACGCAAATTCACGACAAGCTCGCCCATATAGAGTTCACTTCATACATCGAAGCGCACATGAGGGAAGACTCCGTTGCTAAGAAACGATACTACAGGCGTTTTCAGACGTATATAGACGTCCTCCCAAAGGAGAAAAAAGAGAAATGGGAATTGCGCTTGCAGACAGAGGACAATTCCATTGCCTTTAATCGACGAAAAAGAGGGGTATTCGTCGGAAGAGAGGAGGCAGTACAAGAACTTGTATCCCGTCTCAAGGAACACAACTGCGTATGTTTGATCGGCAGTGCCGGTGTTGGCAAGACCCATGTTGCATTGGAGGTGGGCACAAAATGGAAGGAGGAGAACCACAAAGAAGTATTTTTCTGCGATCTCACGGCCGCGCGCGATCTTTTGAGCGCATACAATCTTTTGGGTGAATGCTTCGATTTGACTCTGAATTCCAATAATCCCAAAGAGCAGATCTTATCTTTTCTCGAAACGCACAAACCCCTTCTTTTGCTCGACAACGTCGAGCAAATCATCGGGCCCATAACCGATTTCATACGTTCGCTGCGCCAAGAGTCTCCACAAACGACTCTCTTGGTTACGTCTCGGATCCCTCCTGCGATCAACCAAGAATATATGTATTCGTTGCAGCCGATGAACCTACTGGAAGGAATCCTCCTTTTTGCAGAACGCGCGCGCACCCAGCGCTCCGGTTTTGTCGTCAATCGAAAAAATCGGGTGCAAGTCGCTCGTTTGGTGCAAAAACTCGATAGCATACCGCTGGCTATTGAACTGGCCGCCGCACGGATTTCAACGCTGCGATTGGAAGAGATCGAAAATAAACTTTCCGATCGCTACTCACTGCTGCGAGGCAGAGTTCGTTCTAGCGAGCAAAAAACGTTACTCGGTGCCGTCGAGTGGTCATGGGAACTTCTTTCGACCGCAGAGCAGCTCGTATTCGCTCAATGCGGTGTCTTTCAAGGAGGATTTGACCTTCCCGCTGCAGAGGCTGTCCTGAACCAAGAGACGTCCGACTCTACGATGGATCAATTGGAGGCGCTTATCGACGATTCCTTGCTTCGAAAGGAAGAGCAAGCAGATGGTTCGGTTCGATACTACATGTTGAAATATATCCACGATTTCGCCCGTCAAAAACATGCGCAATTGACACCGCAAATAGCCGTAGAAAAGCACGCAGAATACTTTTCCAAACGCGTTGTACAGCTGAAAGAAAATCCGAGCATGCAGTCCGCCTATGTCCCACTCCACAAGGATCTTAGCAACTTGATCGTCGCCAGCGAAAAGGGTTCTCCGATTCCCGCACATCATTGCTGCCTCGGCGCGCTAGAAGTTTTGCGAAGAAGAGGCCCCGCGTCCCTGGCAATTCAAATCACAGACACATTTCTCGCCCGAGATGGTTTAGATGAAGAGAGTGCAATTCCCGTTCAACTGGAGAGAATCGCCTTCTTACGCATCAACGGTCGAATTTCGCAGGCCCGCGAAGAAGTTCGCAGTATTCTAACGCAAATTCAACAGTTGCAATCACAGCAATAATCGCTGCGTATCTACGTCGCTTCGCTTTGCTCGTATGCACCAAAGCTGAGCTAACGATACGTCAAACCCAATGTTGCGGACGGGTTTCTGTCATCGATTTCGTCTATATGCCATACCAATCCCGCCTTAATACGAAACCGTCCCCAATCCTTGAAGCCACTCCAGGCAAGCTCGGTGTCGTTTTGATATCCGTACGACTCTTGTAATATTGCAGTGCTCCAAAACTCAATCGCCATGCCCATATCCTCTCTCACGTCGTACCCGATTCCACTCCGAATATACAATTGTGG
>JAYYRF010000761.1:0-2740 GCA_036127535.1 Myxococcota bacterium
TTTCGTGTGTCCAGTAGATCTGGGCGTCCGGAAATGTCGCATCACAATGAAGGTTTATGGTATGCTCCGCAAAGGTATCAAAGGGATCTGTCATCCTTCTCCAGTTGGGCTGCTCCCGTAGCCACAAGAGAAATGGCAACCAAACCGAAGCGGTATTGGCAATAATGATTCCACATTTTCCATGCAACGGTATCGTTGAGGAAGGGATATTGGCAAGGGTGGCATCATCCAAAGCAGACAAGGGAAAGGGAAAGACGATATCAAATCCCTCTCGTTGCAGTTTTTGGGTAAAAATCGGGTATTGGTTTGTCATGGGATTCCTCGCAAAGGCACCTATACCAATCCCCATAACGCACGAGCAGATACTTCTTTGACACGAATAAAAAATTGCCCCTTTCTGTTTTTGGATTTTGCTGTACGCTTGTGAATTCTATGATATGGGTTTGGTTGAATTAACCCCCAATTCATTTTCGGAATGTTCTATGACCAGTCAAATCCCCACCATCCCACTTGAAGATTTTTTTCGCAACCCGAGTAAGTCCACCTTTTTGATCTCTCCGGATGGGCTCCATATCGGCTACATGAAGCCTTGGAAGTCGAGAATGAACATTTTCGTATTGAACACCCAATCGCAGCAAGAGCGACGTCTTACCGCTTGTGAAGATCGCAGTATTTACGGATTCGTTTGGCTCAACAATCATCGAATTGGATACGCGAAGGATGAGGGTGGTGATGAAAACGTCCACTACTACGCCGTCAACATCGACGGGAGCAACGAAATCGACCTCACGCCCTTCGACAATATTCAAGCGCGTATGATCGATCATCTTCCCGACGATCCCGATCACATTATTGTTGGACTGAACCAGCGAAATCCACAAATTCACGATCCCTACCGCGTCAATATACACTCCGGAGAACGAACCCTCCTCGCGGAGAATCCCGGGAACATCGCGAGTTGGGTCACCGATCACAACGGCATCCTACGCGCGGCGACGACAACGGACGGTGTCAACACCAGCTTGCTGTACAGAGATTCGGAAGGAGACGACTTTCGCGTGTTACTGACGACCAATTTTAAAATCTCGGTTTCACCCCTGTTCTTCACGTTCGACAACCAGCAGCTCTACGTTGCGTCCAACCGCCTGCGGGATAAAGCAGCCATTTACCGTTTCAACGTGGAAAGCGCTACTGAAGAAGAATTGATCTTTAGCCATGAAGAAGTTGATGTGAGCGCTTTGCTATACTCCAAGAAGAGGAAGGTTTTGACGGGCGTTGCCTTCGTGAGAGCGAAGCAGGAAATTATATTCTTCGACGAATGGAGACAACGAGTACAAGATAATCTAGAGGCACAACTCGCTGGTTACCAAGTCAGCTTGACCAGTTTGTCCAAAGACGAGACGAAAGCCGTTGTACTCGCGAGTAGCGACCGCGCCAGAGGAACGTACTATTTCTACGACATCGAACAAAACACGCTTATCAAACTGGCTTCCTTGAGCCCGTGGCTCAACGAGCAGAACATGGCACAGATGAAGCCGATTCAGTATAAATCAAGAGATGGATTAACCATCAATGGCTATCTAACCCTACCGGTCGGAGTCGAGGCAAAGAATCTTCCCGTTGTCGTCAATCCCCACGGTGGACCATGGGCTCGAGACGTATGGGGCTACAAATCGGAGATACAATTTTTGGCCAACCGAGGCTTTGCCGTCTTTCAGATGAATTTTCGCGGAAGTACCGGATACGGACGTGAATTCATCGAAAAGAGCTTCAAGCAGTGGGGCAAAACCATGCAAGATGACATCAGTGACGGCGTACAGTGGCTTATAGACGAAGGCATCGCCGATCCGAAGAGAATCGCGATTTACGGCGCTTCTTACGGTGGATATGCAACGCTGGCCGGACTCACATTCACACCGGACTTGTACGCATGCGGGGTTGATTACGTGGGTGTTTCCAGCCTCTTCACCTTCATGGACAGTATGCCACCCTACTGGGAAATGTTTCGCAGTATGATGCACGAGATGGTTGGGCATCCGGAAGACGACAAAGAGCACCTCGCATCTGCATCTCCGCTACTACACGTCGACAAAATCAAAGTTCCTCTTTTTATCGCGCAGGGCGCAAACGATCCTCGCGTCAAGAAGTCAGAATCCGATCAAATCGTCGCCGCCTTGAAGGCGCGCGGAATTGAAGTTCCATATATGGTAAAAGAAGATGAGGGACACGGTTTTTACAACGAAGAGAACCAATTCGAATTTTACCGCGAGATGGAAACGTTTTTACAACGCCACATCGGCACATCTTTGTAAATCGGTCGGCAACGATGCGTGAAGAGATATGAAACGTTTATCGTCTCGCCTGCGATCGGTCTTATCAGGCGTTCGAAAGCGACTGCGTTCACAAAACGACACAAAGGCGGGTAAAGAAAGCCCGTCAAATCTCGAACGGGAACAACCGCTTCCTTCACCTCCAGTGGATAATTGGGTCAAACAAAGTCGTTTTCGATCGCCGATACGGCTCAGTGGCTCCTCGGTGATTTACATTTGGTTTGAATCTCTTCAAGAGACGGGCGTTCGATTCTCCCTCGATATGGCAACGGGTATCCTTTCCCATCGTGAAAATTGGAGTCCGGATATCAAAATGCCGGGCGCAGATGCTATCGATCCGGAACCGCTCTCGGTTTGGGGGATCGATTCGGCCGATGGTCGAATAAATATCATTATGCACGTCGATCGAT
>JAYYRF010000762.1:0-9138 GCA_036127535.1 Myxococcota bacterium
TACGCCTACACGTCTCGCTCGACCCTATACCTCAGCAATGGGCAAACATGGGCACCCGCAAACGATTCTCCCCTACTCGGAGTGTACAGCATTGGAGATCTCAACCAAGATAATCGTACCGACTTTTTGGTCGGAACAGAACAGGAGAGCTACCTATTCTTTGGCTCGAGTAACCTCACAGCCAATCCAATTTCTCTGCCTTATCAAGCCCATGACGCCTCCGCTATCACAGGTAGTTCAGAGAATATAGCCATCGTAGATACCGATCGTTTCTACTTTCACGGAACGAGTCCGTGGAACGTTGAAAGTAGCACCCCACTCGCGAAAACAGTATTGACCCACGATGTTAACGGTGATGGAATCGACGAAATTTTCTTCTCTTCACCACAAGCTCGGCTCAACCAAGGAGAAGTCTATGTACTGTTCGATCATGCCCCACTCTCCTCTGTCGATGATATAACGGGCATCATCGTGGGAGAGGAATTCACCGGTGCTGCCATAGAGGCCTTACCCGATATCAACAACGACGGATATAACGATATTGCGATTGGAGCCCCTCTACATAACAATGCCGCAGGAACCGTTTACCTGTTCACCAAGATTCTCGATATCGAACAACCGGTGGAAAATGCTCCGTTTCGACTTTTTGGCACCCAAGAGAATGAGAGGGCGGGGAGCGATATAGCCGTATCTGATTTCGACATGGATGGATATGTAGATTTTGCGATCTCTGCCCCCCGTTACAGCGATACCTCGTCCGAAGATGGAATCGTTTATCTCGTACCTGGAGAGTTTTTGGAGGCCTCGCAAGGCTCCTTTGATCTGTATGGAAACGCACAACACATCCGCTCTCCATACGCCAGTGCTCACTTAGGAGAACAGGTCGAGTTTTTGAACGAAGAGCTTTTGGTATCCGCTCCCAATCTTAGCATTCATGCACCGGATGCCGGTGCCCTCTATCACTTCACCTTGCCGATCCTCGGTGCGACATCGTTTACGTTGGATGAGGACGCAGATGGGTTTGGACGGCAACTCAACCCGTACATCGGATGTTACCGACAAGCGAATCACATTGCAGACCAAACCGACTGCAACGACAACAACCCGAGTAGTTCTCCCATTTCGCCAGAGACCTGCCAAGATGGAGAAGACAACAATTGCAATCTTCTCATAGACAACGCTGATTGTGCCTGCTCCAATAACTGCGTAGAGAGATGCACAGACAACATCGATAACGATTTGGACTCCTTGACGGATTGCGATGATTTGGACTGCGCTGGCACGTCGACGTGCGGCACTTCCGTTATATACGATACTGGGATTGCCACCCGTATCTTCCTCCCCGGTTTTGCGGAGCCCTGTTTGGATTCCAGTTGCTGGGAAAATGTTCAAGAGCGATGCAGTTTAGAGATTGCTGCAGAAGGAGAAATCCGCATTCCGATTGGTGCAAACAGTTACGAAAAATGCTCCTTTACAGAGGAGAGCGTGTATCGAAACGAACGAGAAAGCCCCTTCGAAGATTTAATCGGTTGCTCCCTGCTCCCACTATACAGTCGAGACCTAACCATAGATGAAAGCTGCTCCGTTCAGGATGATTCCCTGTTTCCAACGGAAATGGAGGCGGATCGCTTTGGTTTCCCCGACAACATGCACTTCAACAATGATGCATGGTATCCGCTGTATGCGGTCGACTATTCCTACAGCAATGGATATCTGTGGACGGCCGCGATAAAAACACGCTATGCAAAATAGTGATTCATATACATGCTCGTTTGACGCTTCCACCAACTCCAATCGTGCTTTGAATCTTTTCCCCATATATCCGTGTGATGCGGAATGTTCTTCTTGCGGAACAACTGCGAAAGAGAAATGGTCTCTTCGATACATCCCTCCTCATACGCTCCACGACCGCAAATCAATGTAATATGGGTATACCGCTGTATATCTTCCAGTCCTCTGCCTTGAAGATTGGGCAAGTATGCCAAAGGGCTGTTGAAATAGACGCCAAGATTGGACTCTCCGTCAGTCAACTCCGTTGCGAGATAGCGACCCGACATACAAATGGCACGACGAAATCGCTTTGGATCCTTGAGCGCAAAGTTTGCCGCATACATTGCGCCCAAACTACAACCAATCGCGGTAAGGGGTGGATTTTCTAAATGGCAGTCTTTACGGATAAAATCGAATAAGTCTTGAAAGACAAACTGCTCGTAGGCATGGTGACGTTCCATTCTCCAGTCTAAGCTGCCCTCCCTTCTCGTCCAGGCCTCAGCAACATTGCTCTCAGGACAGTAGAGCTTAATCTTTCCTGCCTGTAAAAGAGGAGACAACACCGAGATCATCCCTTGCTGTTGCCACTCATGGGCAAATCCAGCCGCGGATGGAAAAACAACAACGGGTGCACCATAGTATCCATAGCACCAAAGATGAACGTCTCTGCCCATCGATGCACTTCTTAAGCGTAGGTAACGTCCTTCCATACTGACCTCCAAGAGCAGTCCACATATCAACCTCGTGTTTGTTGGCAAGATTTTGTTACAGACATGGAACAGGAAAGGAAGATTTTTAGTTATGTGTCAAGAATGTTAGAACTTTCATTCAAAATTGGATAAATGTTTATTAACAACAGGAGATCCCATGCTCGCCCTTTACTCTCTTCTTTCCCTTTCGTTTTCTCAACAAGACCCCGATGCACTCAGTAAGCCCGAAGAGGTGATCTCATCTCATGGTCGCAAAATTCTTTTGAATCCCGACTTTACATGGAGCGTGCTGAAAGATGACAAATGCGATGCCATCATCCGAAAGGGTTCTACGGAAGAGGATGGCTTCTCTTTTAGCACCACCGGCGATATCTTCCTCAATAAGGGGAAGGCATTTACCTATATTCTCCGCAGCTACCCGGATAAAAACGAGCATATGGAAATCCAGTTGTATCGTAGCAAAAAGACTTTTCAAGACCTTTTCGACATCAATTTTACAGATCAAAACTTTTATCGGGGTGTAAGTTTTGAAACTGTCAAAGTCCCTTTTCGTGGATGGGCATTCCACATTGAGAAGCCACTGGATTCAGAATTTTACCACGGTCTACGAACCAAGCGCATCAAATCTTTCGAGACCCATAAACACAACTACTATGATGTAATGGAACACAGTTCTCAAGATCTTCGTCAACGGGTACAGTGCATGTACGACGCAACCCATAATTACTTAAACGACCCTGCGAACTTATCGAAAAAAATCAAACCCGAGCCTCCGGAGGAATCGGAAGAGGTAAAGGAAGGCAAGAGCGAAAAAGAAGATTCTGAGAAGAACGAAGACAAAGAATCGTCAAACCAAGATGGCAACGGAGAGAACGCCACCGAAGCTGCGCCAGCGGGTGACCAACAACCACAAAATTAGCTAGTAGCGGTATCGTAATTGAGCCACACGATTTCGATAGGTCGTAACAACACGTCCATCGGTAAGCAAGACATGTATACCGCTAAAGGGATACAACTTGACCTTTGAAGTCCGGATTTCTTTCCGTCCGATTACCGCCACCTCGGCGCCGTGCCCTTTGTAGTATGTTCCATACAGGATGGCTGCACACACACCCAAGATGGATATTCCCCGCTGACCCATTCTATCCCAACAGTGCTGTGTGAGCATGTTTTCAACGTTTTGCAAGGTTTCACTCGTTGGTTTAAATTCTTTTTTGGGAACCCGATATTTCTTACCATTCTTTTGAATAAACCGTTTTACCTCCATCGCTCTCCTAAGACTCCTTGACTCATAAAGTACCGAATAGCATACGATTCAAGTCAGATACAGTGGACACAAAAACATGAATATTCTCTTTGATCTGAATCAATTTGGGTCTGTGATTCTGAGGCAGCCATCAAAAGGAATATTAGAAATTAGTATATTGGAACCCGATAACAGTGTATGATATTCACGACTTTTAAACCCCACTGCCCCAGCAAACCGATTGATGACGCGTCGGTTTCACATACACACCGGAAACGATATGAATGACTTTCAATTTCAAGCCCAAAACTACGATTTTTGCTCCTATCCCGATGCCTTACACTGGATTGGTGGTCAATGGATTGCCCCTACAACCGGTCGTAACCTCGATGTTATCAACCCACGCCACGGGAAAGCCATCTCAAAAGTATATCTGGGCAATACGCTTGACGTAGACGCTGCCGTTCAAAACGCCAAATCCGCACTTTCAGACTGGCAAGATAGCCCCATTCGAGAAAGAGCGGCTGTATTCTACAAATTACAAGCCCTCATGCATCGCGATCTCGAAGAACTTACATGGCTCGTGTCACATGAGAACGGTAAAACATACGCTGAATCAAAGGCAGAGGTTCTCAAAGCAATTGAATGCGTTGAATTCGGTTGTTCGCTACCCAATCTCGCGCAGGGTCCACAACTCAACGTGAGCCGAGGTGTACGATGCGAAGAAATATACGAACCGCTGGGAATTGTGGCCGGTGTTACGCCCTTTAATTTTCCTTTGATGGTACCCCTTTGGATGCTTCCACAGGCCTTGGTCGGTGGGAATGCCTTCATTCTCAAACCATCAGAACAAGTTCCGCTCTCTGTATCGAAACTGGCGCTTCTCCTTCAAGAGGCCGGATTACCGGATGGTATCTTCAATGTTGTTCAAGGAGATAAAGAGGTTGTTGAAGCGCTGTGCGACCACCAAGATATCAAAGCGCTTGGCTTTGTTGGTTCGACCCACGTTGCTAAGATTGTCTATGGACGTGCCGCACAATCCGGCAAAAAAGCCCTGTGTTTGGGCGGTGCAAAAAATCACCTCATCGTACTTCCCGACGCCGATCTTGAACTGACTGCTCAAAACGTAACGGCATCCTTCACCGGATGTGCTGGCCAGCGTTGTATGGCCGCCTCTGTCATGGTCGCTGTGGGAGATGTCAGCCGCATTGTTTCTGAAATCGCAAAACAATCGCAGAATATTCAAGTAGGGAGTGATTTGGGTGCCATCGTCTCTGCAGATGCCGTAAAACGGATTCGGGGCTATATCGACCAAGCTGAGAAATTGGGTGCCACGGTTTTATTAGATGGCCGAAACCAAGAACCCACACAAGATGGATATTGGCTAGGTCCTACCATTCTGGACAATGTCACCCCCGACATGCCGGCTTCCTGCGAAGAGATCTTTGGCCCCGTACTTTCCATCATGCGCGTTGACTCCATTGAAGCGGCCATAGATTTGGAAAACAGCAGTGAATATGGCAACGCAAGCTCTGTCTACACGCAGAGCGGCGCACTGGCGCAAAAAGTGATCAAATCCGTATCTGCTGGCATGTGCGGGATTAACATCGGGGTACCCGTTCCTCGTGAACCCTTTGGATTTGGTGGCTGGAACGACTCCAAATTCGGCCACGGTAACATTACGGGCTACGACGGTTTTCGGTTTTGGACTCGCCCACGAAAGATCACATCCAAATGGGCTCTTCAAAGTGATGCAACATGGATGTCCTAGAATCGGATTTGATATAACCCCTGCCAAAGGTATGTAAAATGACAGAAAAACTTGACACGCAAGAAATGATTCGCCTGTGTAAGCAGCACACTCTATACACATGGGCCGCATCCGGTTCGGTGCAACCCATGCCCGTCGAACGTACAGAAGGGATTTTTATCTATGAGCCTGGGGGAAAACGATATTACGATTTCAACTCGCAGCTCATGAGTGTCAATATCGGTCATAGCCACCCAAAAGTCATCTCCGCTATGAAACGACAACTCGATACCTTGCTGTATACTTTTCCGGCCACAGCGACGCAAGCACGCGCTCGATTGGCCTCCAAGCTCGCCAAGTTGGTTCCCGGAGACCTAAATACTTTCTTCTTTACATTGGGTGGAGCCGAAGCAAATGAAAACGCGATTAAAGCTGCGCGGTTGTATACGGGAAGATTCAAAATTCTGTCTCGATATCGTAGTTATCATGGTGCAACCAATGCCACCATGCAACTCACGGGCGATCCAAGACGTCTCGCGAACGAACCGGGTGCACCGGGCTTCATCAAAGTTATGGATCCATGGCCCTATCATTACTCCTTTGGGAGCAGCGAGGAAGAGATCACAAAGAATAATCTTCAATATCTCGAAGAAGTCATCATGTATGAAGGCGCAGATAAAATTGCTGCCATGTTCGTCGAAACCGTTACCGGAACCAATGGTATACTCCCTCCTCCAAAGGGATATATCGAAGGTCTACGTGCTTTGTTATCAAAGTACGGTATCCTAATGATCTGTGACGAGGTCATGTGTGGCTGGGGTCGAACCGGTAAGAGATTTGCATTTGAGCACAGCGGTATCGTCCCCGATATTCTGACCATGGCAAAAGGTCTCACATCTTCCTACATCCCCCTCGGCTGTATGGCGGTTAGTGATAAGATTGCATCTCATTTTCAGGACAACGTCTTTTGGGGTGGATTAACGTACAATTCACATGCACTGGCATTGGCAACGGCCGAAGCCGTCATCGATGTCATGGAGGAAGAAGGACTCATTGAAAATGCAGCTCGACTTGGTTTGGTGATGCGCTCGGAAATGGATCGACTTCAGGAAAAACATCCATCGGTGCGCGAAGGGCGCTGTATTGGTCTATTCGGCATGATCGATGTCCAAAAGAACCGTCATGGCGACCGGATTGCCGGTTACAACGAAACTCATCCGGCCATGACGAAACTCAACCACTTCTTTCGAGATGCTGGATTGTTCACTTTTATCCGCTGGGGAAGTTTTATGTGTAATCCCCCGCTATGTATAACGGAAGAGCAACTTTTGGAATGTTTCGCTATCGTCGACAAAGGGCTGGATATCACAGACTCTTATTTTGAAGATTAATTCGGTATTTCAAAGAGGGTCTTTCCTGGGAAGATGTCCCGAGCAGAAACATAGATGCTGATGTAAAAAATCGGTCCCAATGCAAAAATAAAGAGGCCGCAGGTCAAAAAGACCACGGGTATCAAGGCGAAAAAATAGAGGTTGTGTGCCAAAAAAGGCAAGATATTTTTCATGCATCCACGAAAAGAAGCCATCATCGCACTCTTGGCGTCCATCTGTCGATGAACGATTAAGTACGGGGCAAAAATCTCCGCCATGATTAGGGGGAGAATCAAGGCAAAAAAAATGAGACTGACCAAAGAGACAACCAGAACAACGTGGGTAATCTCATTTGGGTTGAGAAAGATTAAAGCCAGGAACGGTAAACTAACCACTACACAGATTAATCCTCCCAAGAGATAAAACAGAGCCATCATAAATAAGGGCTTCACTCTATTTTCCACACCAAAAATCCAGTCTTTATACTGGAGTTTATCGCCTGACAGTTGTTTATCCACGGCATACATTGCTCCCGCACTAAGGAACACGTTCACAATGGTTCCTCCTCCCGGAATGGAGGCGATCACCAGGTTACAAAGGAGTTGAACCAATGCAAACAGAAGCCACATTTTCCACTCCGCACTGAATATTTTCCACGAAGCATGAACCCAAAAAAAACCTCTTGTGAAAGAATTTTGTTGGTAACCAACTAAATTATTCGTCATAATGGCTCTCTGGGATTTATTAGAATGAAAGTTGTATTATATAGATTAAAATAAAATAAACACTCTGAATCATCGTCTGTTCAGAATAATATACATCAAAGAGGAGAAGTCATGTTGGCATTTTTGTTTTCACTAAATTTATGGGCAATGCCCGCAAATGATTATCAAGTTTTTCAAAATCAATTGGAAGACGCCACATACACTTCCGACAAATTAGCGTTGATCGAACTTGTCGTGCAAAGAAGCACATTCACCTCCTCGCAGGTCAAATCAACCATAGAGTCTATTTCCTTCAACAAAGATCAATTAGCAGCACTGAGACTAATGGCACCCACGATAGAAGATCCAGATCGTTCTTACGTCATTTTAGATGCGTTCAGTTTTAGCTCTGCCAAACAGGAAGCACAAAAAATAATTATGGAACTCGTTCCCAAAAAGTCGCTTCAACAAGTTAAAGAAGAGGAGGAAAGACAGCGAGAAGAAGATCGAAATCGTAAATTGGAAGAAATCTCCCTAGAAGAGGGTCCTGTTTTGCGTTGGGTTGGTCGGTGTCGTAAAGGAGAACAAGATTGTGTATCCTTCAATCCCAAACTGTTCTCTCCCGTATACAAGAAGCAGATGTTCAAACGATTTCCTTCTCACTCCCTGATGCTCGAAGTATCAGGCCCGGGCAACTTGGAGATTGAAGTCAGTCATGGTCCTCGATTCAACTGTAAAACCAAACGCTCTCGTGGAAAGAGAAGTTACGAAGAGTGGAAAATCCCTCTGGAGCCCGGCGTCAATGTGGTCAATATTGAGAAAATGGTGAAAGACTGGAAACGGAAAGATGTAGAAATCCGAGCGAACAAAGGCTATCAAAGTAGCAGCATCCGTCTCCGCAAATGGAAGCGTTGTCCGTAAGCAAGGAAATATATTTACTTCCCGTTTGCTCACAGATGTAAATGTGCTTATGTTTGTTCCCAATCAGGAGGATCAAACCGATGCACACTATCATTTTAGGGCTACTATTTGCTTGTAACTCGCAAGAGACAGCTAATTCAAACAAAGAAGTGAAGAAAGACGAAGGCTCATTTGGTCAACTAAACGTCGAAGACCTCAAAAAAGCAGCCAAAGAAGTTGATTTGGTACCCTCCCCTCTAAAAATGAAGGAAGAGTTTAAAAAGAAAGGTCTCGAAGCGAATCTGTCTACATACGTTCAAAAGAAAGATTTCAAGATGGACATCACGGATAAAGATCAACTCGCACTGCGAGCAGGAGTTCTACTCTGTGATTTGGTATTGACTGTCGAAACGGCTCCCGCCGCAGACTCCATTCAAAATCTAGAGGCATTAAAAATCGGATTTAATGGTTTGGGGGCCGGTGGAGACATCGCAGCCACAATTGATGAATTGATAGATACACTGAAAGGTGAAAATCCAAATAAAGGGGCATTGCTTAGTGATATGGATGATCTATCACAGGTTATGGTACCCGAATTAAAGTACGAAGCCGGAGAATGGGTCGTACCTCTCATTCAAGCTGGTTCCTGGCTAGAAGGAGCCAATTTGGTTTCGGCAGCCATCAAGAA
>JAYYRF010000763.1:0-4129 GCA_036127535.1 Myxococcota bacterium
AGCGTATCGGTTTTGTTGTATTCACCATAAATCTCAAAATGCTCAATTTGATTTTGCCCCTTGAGAGCATTAAAGATATTTTTTATGAAATTTTCTAAGGAGTGCATGTGATCTCTTGGTTGGTGAAGGGTGGGATTCTGGCCTGCGCTGTAAATACAGAGAAAACTGATATCCTACAATCGGAAACTTCTCAATATACTCGTATCGTGGCTATCGGAGATCTGCACGCAGACCTTGGCACAACCGTCGACGTTTTTAAAATGGCGTCTTTGATAGATAGCAACAAAAAGTGGATCGGTGGTAAAAGCATCGTCGTACAAACCGGGGACTTAACCGACCGCGGTGCCGACGGAAAGGAAACCCTCGAGCTGATTAAACGACTTCAATTGGAAGCATCTGAAGCCGGTGGTAAACTCATAAGCTTAATCGGAAACCACGAAGCGATGAACGTCATGGGAGACTGGAGATACGTTTCAAAAGGAGACATTCAAAGCTTCGGCGGTTTGGAAAACCGTAAACAAGCCTTTGTTGCGGGAGGGGATTGGAGGGAGTGGATTCTGGATCAGAAGATCACAGCGATTGTTGATGATACGGTATTTGTTCATGGAGGAATTTCAGAACAATACGCCCAATTGGGAGTAGAGGGGATTAACAATCAGGCAATCGATGCTCTGACGAAGGGAATCAAGGCTCCTATATTGAGTAGCGAAGGCCCCCTTTGGTACCGAGCGTATCTACAAGCCCCCGAAAGCATTGCATGCGACGAACTCGATCGGGCTTTAAAGAGTTTAAATGCCAAAAGAATGGTTGTTGGACACACAACCCAACGAGACGGTAAGGTGGCGGTACGATGCCAAGGTCGTTTGCTGGGAATCGATACAGGGATTTCCAAACATTATGGCAGCCATCTATCCTTCGTTGAATTCACAGCAACGAGTGCACACATCGTCTATCCTACGGGTAGACAAATTATTAAAGCTTCAAAATAGATATCAGGTCAAATCTTAGGGTTATTAAGGCAGATCTAAATCATTAGCGTTATGGGAATATATATGTAATTTCCCAAACTGAGGCCTCTATGTCTACCAGCTACACACATAAAATGCTCCGTTCGGTCACATCCATGAAAAATGACTTATACAAGTCATTTCTCAACTGCGCAGGCCTACAACTCCGCGCTCCCACAAGAGCAAGACATTCTCCGGAAAACTGCGCCTCTCTGCTCTTAGCAAGCTATGAATTGCTGCTAAAACACACCTCGAAAGAGATCTCGATCGAGATTACCCAAACAGATCGAGGTTATGTTTTTCAAACGGTTATGGATGATCAGCCCTTCATTGTTGATACCATTCGAATGCATCTTCAGAGTATGGGTGCAAGTAGTATATCTGGTTATAATTTGGTCGTCAGAGTCGAACGCGACGATACGGGTAAGGTGAATAAGATTCACTCTCCCATGACCTACAGCGACTCATTGGTCAGCGTCATCCGCTTCGAAGTCGAGGGGACTTTGGGAATATCCAAAGAAGACATTCATCAGAAGATGTCGAACTCTCTCACACTTGCTCACTACATGGTTCAAGACTTCAAGGCAATGACCGATACGATTGAGCAAGTGATTAACCGATTTCGACGGAAAGCGGATAGAAATCCCGACCAACTGGAAGAGTACGAAGAAAGCGCGGCCTTTCTCAGCTGGCTTCTTCAAGATAATTTTGTATTTATGGGACTCAGTTTTGAAGATGCCCGATTCGGCTTTGCACAAAAGGACATATCCAACATCTGGGATTACAGCGATTTACTGAAATGGGAACCGGATCTTTCCGACTTCCCAATCACGACCCGTAAAGGAAACATGGAGTCTCCTATACATCGCTTGGGACAAGTCGATGAGCTCTATATTCGGGTTCCCAGCGACCACGGTTCCTCCACCGCCGTCTTGCGGGTTCAAGGCCTCTTTACACATCGAGCCGTTACCCAATCGTCTCGCAGCGTTCCTCTTCTACGAAAGACTTTAAGGAAGCTGCTCCGAGAGGATGGGTGCCAAGGAGGTACCTATCGCTACAAAGGAATATGCAATGTCTTCGATTCCCTGCCAACCGAATTTCTGTTTACATCAGACCTCAAACAGTTGGGAATTACCATTGACAGTGTTCTAGAATCAGAGCAAGAGCAAGTTGCTCGCGCCAATATCGTTCAATCGGGGCGCACGGATACAGTCTTTGTGATTACAGCTATGCCTCGGGGACACTGGACGGAAACACTCGGTGGTACAATCGAGTCAATCCTGCGAGAAACCACTGGAGCGAGTTACTGTGACAATGGTATGTTTGTCGGTCGGTACAATACCATTCTCCTACATTTCTTCCTGACCGGAACCCGGCGCATTAGCGAGGAGGAAAAATCAGAAATCGAGCAGAGATTGGTGAATCTATCAACCCCTTGGCATACGCGTCTGTATCATGCCTTGGTCGCTCAAATTTCACAGCGAGGTTCTGAGATTGCAAAAGCAGAGGAAAAAGCTTCCAGTCTTCTCTCGCTATATCACAAAGCGTTTCAGGGCGAATTCCAGCAGAGACGTCCGATAGACGAAGCAGCCCAAGATATATTGAATCTCGAATTGACCAGGGAGAACCAGCGTCCCATCGTGAAAATTTTTGCTCTCCCGGAGCGAAATCGTTCCTACTTGCGAGTGTACCAAACAAGGAATTTGTTGTTATCCGATATGCTTCCAGTCATAGATGATTTTGGACTACGGGTTGTCGATCAATTTGCAGACCCCGTCTATCTTCCGACGGGCTCATCATTAACCATCGACACTTTTCGCCTTGAAGACATCGACAACCTTTCCAATGGGGAGCTGACAAAATATTCCAGCCTGATCTGCGGGGGGATTGAAGCGGTCTTCAACAAAAAGACGGCATCTGACTCGATGAATCGCTTGCTTATCGCCGGCAAAATCCCATGGAAGGCCGTGGATATGTTTCGTGCTTTGCATAATTATGCAAGACAACTGGCTTTCCCATTCTCTATCGAGCAAACCCAAACCATTCTTTGCTCTTCTGTTGAAAATGTGAAGCTTTTATGGAACTTCTTTGAGCAGAAGTTCAATCCTTCTCTTCAACAAGACGACGGTATATCTGTAGAAAAAGCGATGGCGGATTCTCGAGATGAAATTCGTAAACTTCGCAGTCAGCAACAGGATATTGTATTTCGAACATACCATAATCTCATCGAGAGTATTTTGAGAACCAACTTTTATCGCACCGATAAACTCGATCACTACCTCTCTTTCAAATTCGAATGTGCGAAAGTGCAAAACATGCCCTCTCCAAGAATGATGGTAGAAATCTATGTTCATCATCGCGCCATGGAAGGAATTCATTTGCGCGGCGGTAAGATTGCACGCGGTGGGATTCGATGGTCTGACCGCTTTGATTTCCGAAAAGAAATTTTAGATCTCGTCTCGACGCAGATGGTCAAGAATGTTTTGATCGTGCCGGAAGGAGCGAAGGGTGGCTTTCGAATAAAAGAAGAGATCGCAGATCGAAGTGAGCGAAGAAGAAGGGCGGATGAATTATACCAGATTCTCGTTCGGGGACTTCTCGATGTGACGGACAACCGTGTAGGCAGTGAAATTGTTCCTCCACCGCAAGTTGTGTCTTACGATAATCCCGACCCCTATTTGGTTGTTGCAGCCGATAAAGGAACCGCTCACCTGTCCGATACGGCAAACGCTTTGTCCCAGTCCTATAATTTTTGGCTCGGCGATGCCTTTGCGTCAGGTGGCTCTAACGGATATGACCATAAAAAAGTGGGTATCACCGCCAGAGGAGCATGGGTAACAACCAAGCGCCACTTCCACGAATTGGGATTAAATCCTGAAACGGATGCCTTTACCGCAATCGGCATCGGAGATCCAGCCGGAGATGTCTTCGGAAACGGAGTCGTGTATCTCGATCAAAAGACTCTTCCCAACAATAAAATGAAGCTTATCGCAGCCTTCAACCATATGCACATATTCCTCGACCCTACCCCCAACCCTCAAACGAGTTACGAAGAACGGGTTCGGCTGTTTAGGGCCGTCAAAGGCTGGGGTGAATACAAAACGGAACTTCTCTCGGAGGGA
>JAYYRF010000764.1:0-21016 GCA_036127535.1 Myxococcota bacterium
GGGAAGCGGAGATCAAAAAGGATCTAAAGGCGTGTAAAAAGCTCGATAAGGCTAAAAATAAGCCTCAAATCAAATGTCACCCTACATACGAGAAAATCTTCAACGTATACAACGGAGACACCTTTGACCGCGTCATTCTACCGGTAGAAGGCAAGGGACTTTGGTCTACGATGAAAGGGTTTATCTCTCTCGCCAGCGACGGCCAAACCGTAAAGGGTCTAACCTTCTACTCCCATGGAGAAACACCCGGTCTTGGTGGAGAAATCGACAATCCGAACTGGAAAAAGCAATGGATTAACAAAAAGGTATACGAAGTCACAGGGAAGGACAAGCGCGTTGCCTTGAACGTTCGCAAAGGCGGCGCCAAAGACGCCGACTATGATGTAGACGGATTGAGTGGTGCAACGCTCACCAGTAATGGTGTAACGTATCTCGTAGAATTTTGGCTCGGAGAAGATGGTTACAAGCCATACTTGGACAGCTCAGGTTTTAAAGGCGCCTCAGCAGGGCAAGCTACTCCAAAACCAAAACAACAAGCTCCTTCCCCAAAAGTCCAGCCCAAAGAGGAGCAGCCGGAAACGGCTCAACCTGAAAATTCAGAGACTGAGAAAAGCGGGAATACGGTGGAACCGTCTGAAGAAAATACCCAAACGACAGACAAAAAGTCTGAAGAAAATACCCAGACGACAGACAAAAAGTCTGAAGAGAACACCCAAACGACAGACAAAAAGGAAGAATAACAATGGCTAATAACAAAGAGGTCCTCTTAGATCCTCTCTTTAATAACAATCCGATAGCCCTACAGGTGCTTGGGATCTGTTCTGCTTTGGCGGTTACCACCAAAATGGAGACCGCATTCGTTATGTCTTTGGCACTAACGGCGGTTCTCGCCGGCTCCAACGTAGCGGTTAGTGTGATTCGAACCCGAATTCCAAGTAGCATTCGAATTATCGTCCAGCTCACGATCATTGCCAGTCTTGTAATCATTACAGACCAAATTCTCAAGGCTTACCTCTACGACATATCCAAGCAGCTATCGGTCTTCGTCGGTCTCATTATCACCAACTGTATCGTTATGGGGCGGGCTGAGGCTTTCGCAATGCAAAACGGACCCAAGATGAGTCTTTTAGACGGTATTGGAAATGGTCTTGGCTACAGCATGGTGCTCATTTTGGTGGCCTTTTTCCGAGAACTCTTCGGATCCGGAAAACTGTTTGGCGTAGATGTTCTACCAAGCACAATCTATCAACCCAATGGCTTAATGCTCCTCTCTCCCAGCGCTTTCTTTTTGATAGGCCTCGGCATTTGGGCACTTCGCACATGGAAAACCGATCAAATAGAGGAGGATTAGATCATGGAAGAACTTCTCAATATATTCATTAAGTCCGTCTTCATCGAGAACATGGCGCTGGCCTTCTTCTTGGGGATGTGTACCTTCATCGCCGTATCGAAAAAAGTAGACACCGCACTGGGTCTCGGCGTCGCGGTTATTTTCGTCTTGGGCATTACATGTCCACTCAACAATCTCATATACACATACTTACTCAAAGAAGGCGCTTTGATTTGGATAAGCCCCAGTTTTGAAAGTGTGAACTTAGACTTTCTCAACTTTTTGAGCTTCATTGGTTCCATTGCGGCTGCGGTTCAAATTGTAGAAATGACACTCGACAAATACGCTCCCGCATTGTACGCCGCACTTGGCGTATTCCTTCCGTTGATCGCTGTAAACTGCGCTATACTGGGAGCTTCTTTGTTCATGGTCGAAAGAGATTATAACTTTACCGAAAGCACGGTCTTTGGTATTGGAAATGGTGTTGGCTGGGCTTTGGCTATCGTTGCGTTGGCCGCACTTCGAGAAAAAATGACCTACAGCAAAGTTCCTCCAGGTTTACGCGGCTTGGGAATGACGTTTATGGTTACAGGACTCATGGCCATCGGATTCATGGCCTTTGGTGGTATACAACTCTAGCACCTCGGAGATAGATTCTGCTCTAAAGAATCAGGAGAATTATCATGGAACTATTTACAGCCGTTTTAATGTTTACCGTAGTGGTATTGGCATTGGTCGCCGTCGTACTGGCAGCAAAGGCAAAACTTGTCAGTTCAGAAGAGGTCACAATCCTCATCAACGATGATGCGAGCAAGGCGATTAAAATCCCCGCTGGTCAAACCCTGCTAAACGCACTCGCCTCCCAAAAAATCTTCGTTCCGTCCGCTTGTGGTGGTGGTGGGACGTGTGGCGTGTGCAAGGTTCACATACACGAAGGAGGAGGAGAAATCCTTCCAACCGAAAAGACGCATATCTCTCGTGGAGAGGAGCGACACGGGTGCCGCTTATCCTGCCAAGTCAAGGTCAAGATGGATATGAAAATCGAGCTTGAACCCGAAATCTTTAGTGTAGCAAAATGGGAATGCTCCGTTCGTTCAAACCACAATGTAGCAACGTTTATCAAAGAGTTTGTACTCAGTCTTCCCGAGGGAGAAAATGTTCCGTTTCGCGCCGGCGGCTACATCCAAATAGAGTGTCCTCCGCATCGCATTGAATACAAAGACATGATTATTGAAGATGAATACAGAGGAGCTTGGGATCACTTTCAAATGTGGCAATTTGTCTCCGACGTAAAAGAAAATGTAGAAAGAGCCTATTCTATGGCGAACTACCCCGAAGAGCATGGCATCATCATGCTCAACGTGCGTATCGCATCTCCCCCGCCCGACCGATCAGCTCCCAGGGGCACTTTCAAGTACTTAGACGTACCTCCCGGAATCATGTCTTCTTACATCTTCTCAAGAAAGCCGGGCGATCCCGTCATCATATCGGGACCATATGGAGAATTCTTCGCCAGAGAAACAGACAATGAAATGGTTTTCATTGGTGGTGGTGCCGGTATGGCGCCGATGCGCTCACACATCTTTGACCAGTTCCGTCGCCTGAAAACCAAACGAAAAGTTACCTACTGGTACGGTGCGCGTTCCTTCAAAGAAGCATTTTATATTGAAGACTTCGATACCATCCAGCAAGAGAACGACAATTTCGAGTGGCACATCGCTCTCTCTGACGTCAATGTTGCCGACAGCGAAGACGACTGGAGTAATCCTGAGTCCGAATCGAGACAGCCCCTTGGTTGTAAAGAAGGATACAAAGGATTCATTCATCAAGTACTTCTCGATAACTATCTCAGCAAGCATCCTTCTCCCGAAGATTGCGAATACTATTTGTGCGGCCCACCGATGATGAACCTCTCCGTAGAGAAAATGCTGGAAGACCTCGGAGTCGAGCCGGAAAATGTCATGAAAGACGATTTTGGAGGATAACCCCAAAATCAATTTCACATCACAACAGTCGGGATTTCCGACTGTTTTTTTTCGAGAATCCTATGTTTGGCCCAAAGCCACTTCGCCCCCTATCACACTACATTTTGCCGGGTCTTTTCGTTGCAGCGCTGTTTGTTTTTCAAGCGACGCGGCGTCCTACACAAAGCAACCAGTACGAGTTGAAAGGCAGCATTATGGGCACATACTGGTCTGCTAAAATTATCGCAACCTCTATCCCCCCAGCGCTGCCAGAAGAACTTGTCGCTGAACTCGACGTGATCAATCAAAAGATGTCTACCTACATTTCAGACTCGGAAATCAGCCAGTTCAATCAATTTCGAAAAACCAGCCCCTTCCCTCTCTCGGCGGATACGCTCACCGTCATTCAAAATGCACAACACATCTCCAAACACTCTCAAGGTGCCTTTGACATTAGCATTCGACCCTTGGTCAACTTATGGGGATTCGGCTCCAATTCATCAGACACCACGCCGGAAGAAGAAGATATTGCACTTGCCCTTCACAAAATTGGCTATGAAAAGTTGGTATTGAGCGAAACCCACCTGCAAAAAAAAGAACCCGACTTAGAAATCGATCTATCGGCCATCGCAAAAGGCTACGGCGTGGATCACATCGCGCAAAATCTAACGCACAAAGGATATGATAATTTCATGTTCGAAATTGGGGGCGAAATCAAAGCCAAGGGGAAAAATCTTCAAAATGTTCCATGGAGAATTGGGATAGATATGCCCGATGCTGAACGCGGAAGCATCATCGAAAGAATAGAATTGAGCAATGTCAGTATCGCAACATCAGGGGACTACCGAAATTATTACGAACAAAATGGTCAGCGCATTTCCCACACGATTGATGCTCGGAACGGCCGTCCCATCACGCACAACCTGGCATCTGTATCTGTGATTCATGAAAGTGCCATGCTCGCAGATGGTTGGGCAACCGCTCTCAATGTCTTAGGACCAAAACAGGCTCTCCAAATTGCAAAAGAACAGCAACTGGCTTTTATGATGGTTCTAAGAAAACCAAACAGTGATTTTCAAATCCGATATTCCGATGCTTTTCATCAATATCGGATTGATGGCAAAGTGGAGGAATAAATGCCAGCAGAAATCTTGATCAGTATTGTGATATTCGGAATGATTATCGCCGCCATGGCGGTGGGCGTTGTGCTTGGGAAGAGCCCGCTCAAAGGCTCTTGCGGGGGTAAGGGTGGCCCAGATTGCGTTTGCGACGAGTACGAACGTCTAAAGTGTGAGGCGAGGGATCGTATGCTTGCGAGGCAATCGTCGTAAGTCTTTACTTACGACACGAAGAAATCATTTGTGCGCCGAGCAGGGCTTGCACTTCCGTGCAATGCTCCGATCCGAGTTCACTCGCTCGTCCAACAAAAGAACACCGAGAGTCACTTTCTCTTTTGATTGTCTCGTTTTCGCGGGAAAAGAACAAAGAACGATTTTGATCTTGCTCGCGGGAGAAAGACTCGATGGGTGGAAAACTCAGAATTGGGTCAGGGAAACGCTGGAATAACCAGTTTTCATGATGCTCTAATGCGAGAATCTCTTTGCCTTCTTCATCGGAAACCGACCATGTGGAAGCGGCAACTTTTTTACTCGTTTCGGTTTTGTATTCCATACCGCTGGCTTTGATTTTCCATGTTCCTTTCCGGTCACCCTCCAAGACAGATATGGTGTCTCGATTAATTTTAACGACGGTCTTGCTGTCTTTTTGTGTATTGTTGAATCGCGTCCAAATTTCACACTTGTTCGATTCCAAGGCATTCTTTACGATTCCTTCGAAACGCGCTTGATATACGATGGGTTTCGATGCATCACATGCGATTTCCATGTCAGCACGGCAAGCGATCTTAAGATTGTCCCATGCTTGTAAATAGTCGGCATTGGGTATTCGATCTTCCACGATTAACATACCTGCCTTGTAACAAGCTTCTATATCATTGATACGACACGCCTTCTCATACAGTTTGAGAGCAGCGAGATCGTCATTTCCCACGATGACGCCCTTTGCATAAAAGTCTCCAAGATAAGAGCAACTGCGGTCGTGCCCGAGCGTGCACCCTTTTTGTAGATAGAAGAGTGCTTCTTTAGAGTTCTTGATGACTCCTTTTTTACCTTGATAGTACTTCGTACCCAGTGCTCCGCAACTACTGCCGTCATAGAGTTCTTCGCAGCCTTTTAGGTAATAGTTTCGGGCTTTCGCAAAATCTTGCTCGACGACGTTTCCCTCGTCATACAGGCGTCCCATTGCTTGACAACCAATACCTTGTCTATTTTCGCAAGTGCTACTGTATAGCTTGATGGCTCGATCGATATCTTCCTTGATGTACATTCCGGTTTCCAAGTATCGAGCAAATACAACGCACGCTTCGGGGTCACTTCCCTCGCAACCTTTCTCTAAAAGACCGATACCCTTGTTCGGCTCAAAGTATGTATTTTTCTTTTCAAGCATCATGAGGGAGAGGTGTGTGCACGCCTTTGCGTAATCTCCGCTACAGGATTCCTTATAATACTTAACGGCGCGCTCGACATCGACGGGAATCAATCCTCCTTTTTCATGAAAGACACCGACCTCGTAGCAACTTCTCAAGTCCCCTCTTTCACACAGATTGGAGAAAAAAGCAAAGGCAACCCCTGCGCTCGAACGTTCCTTGGTCTGCATATACTGCATGCGAGCGAGCTGATAGCACCCCTCTCCACTGTACAGCTTACAACTGGTTTCATACAAGGAAAGTGCTTTTTGCTCATCCGCCTTTACACCGATGCCTTTTTTGTAGAGTTCGGCAAGATCATTGCACGCTTGGGAATACTCTTGTTCACAACCCGCTTCAAAGAGTTCTCGGGCTTTATCCAGATCTCGGGTTACCCCAAGGCCATCCCTGTATAGCCGCCCCACACGATAGCAACCATATGAATCCTTTGCATCACATCCTTCTTTATAAAGAGATTTGGCCTTCGCAAAATCTTGGGGCACACCGACACCAGCGGCGTACATATCTCCGAGATATGCACAGCCGGGACCATATTTTCGTTTCTCGCACGCATAGCGGAAGTCATTGGCTGCTCCGACCGGATCAACCGCGTTCTTACTCGGATTGCCGGCGATGAATCCATTTGCCCATCCGGAAACCAAACAACTCAATTGCTCGCGGTATCCCTTTCGACAGCGCATGGTATAAAAATTACCGGCCATCTCTGCAACGGAACGCCCATCGCTTCCGGTCCACTCTGCGTGTTCACAAGCGGGGAAATACGGTTTGGGCTTGTATGAACAGATGCGCTGATAGCGCCGAACTCTCTCTTCGCCCCCCAAAAGAGATATGGATGAGGCCAAGTCCGTTCGGTACAGTTTGAGGGCTTCAATCCGTGCTTCGAAATTATCTGGCCAAGCAGCCTTTGCCGATGATGGACAGCATAATAAGGTAATTACAGCCATAACAAATATGTGTATCCGCATTCTATTTTCCCGTCCTATAATCCAATTCGTACCGTAATTATCATTAACATACCTCCAATTCAAAGTCACATACTCATCATGCTTTTATCTTTTGTTCTCTTTTCATGTGCGCCTCGAAGCGTCAACGATAGCCATATTCAGACTCCGGTCGCTCAAACAGTCAAGGAAGATACCCCCGTATCCGCTCCACCACCTGTAGAACCACCACCACCTAAAAACGTTGAACTGGCAACGGATTTGTGGGATATCGATCCAAGACTCAAACCATACGAAGACCTCATATTGAGCAAAGACTACAACGGGATTTTGGAGAAAATTGAAACGTCTCCCATCCCTCACCCACAATTGAGCACCTTCTTGACGGTTTATGCCTTGATCGGAAGCGGTCAATCGGAGAAAGCCATCCCGTACCAAACCGAGTGGAACAACCTCGACTTTGTGCCCAAGGATTATCAATCCTTGATGAGTTCATATATCTATGAAGCGGCTCAAAAAACCGAACAAGCCAAAAGCGAATTGCTCAAGATACCCCAAGAAAGCCCTTTCTATACGAAAGCTCGGCTCAATGGTTTACAACATCTAACGGCACAAGAGCAATTCGAGGCTCTCAAGGCCTGGCTGCCCAACGCACACCCAAGTGAACACGACCTTATACTTCGATCGATACTCCCCCTTGCCACTACGCAAACCGACCGTTTTTATTACCTAAAAAAGATCTTTACCCTCCTACCCAAAACACAGTTGGCCATCGACACCAACGATGAATTAAAAGCCCTACTCGCCAAGAAAGCCTATTCTATCACCTTGGAAGATCGCGCGGATCGTGCAGAAGCCTTGATGAAAATGAATCTGTACAAATCGCTCACCCGAGAATATGCCAAATACATCAATTATAGCAACGCAACCGAGGCGAATTGCCGAATATGGTTTGCCTATGGTCGTTCGCTGTTCAAAATTAACAGTGTTACAAAGTCCCAAACACCTCTCACAAACGTGACCAAGAAGTGTAAGGAGATTACGCCAAACTTGGGGGCTCCCGCTTACTACATCGCCGCCAAAGGACTGGAACGCAAAAAGGAGTACACCCAAGCAGCCGTGTACTACGAATCGATACCAAAAGAGTATCCCAATCACAGCATGGCGGATGATGGATACGTTTTAGCGGGTATAGATTGGCAAATCGAACAAAAGCCTGAAAAAGCAATACAAGCTTGGAAAAAACAAATACAAGAGTATCCCGACGGAGATATGCTGCTGGAAGGCTATTGGAGACTTTCATGGAATCTCTACCAGGCCGGAAAGACAGAGGAAGCCATCTCTTGGGCTGAAAAATCCAAAGATACACCGTTGATCGGAGACATCACACACGCGATGGCTTTGCGCTACTGGAGCGCGAGATGGAAGGTCTATCCCAACGCTGAACGTCCTTCGGAGAAGAATCCAAATGAACAAGTACGCCAAGCGGGTGTGCAAGACTGGCTTCAGCTTTGCCAAAAATACCCTACGCATTTTTATTCGCTGCTCGCTGCGCAACATCTCCGAGAACTCGCACCCCAACGATTAAAAATACTCACGGCACCGACGTGGTTATCAAAAAAGCAGGAAAAATGGATACTCGATCCTTCTTTCGCCAAACGCCGCGACCTACACAGAGCAAGACAATTCTCCTCTCTTGGACTCGTAGATTATGCCCTTCAAGAGATACCGAAATGGACAAAACAAGATCCCACTCTCCTTGCACTCTACACCAAACTCGAAGAAAAAATCGATAAAGTGACTGCCCATGATCGCTTACACAAGTCTCTCAATAAGCACATACCGGGCGAATACGGACGCAATCACCTCCTTATCCTGGAGCAAGGGTACCCCAACCGCTATTATCAAACTGTTCAAGAGGTTTCGAGTGAGTACAGTTTTCCACCGCGCCTTTTTCACTCCCTCATCCGAGAGGAATCGAGTTTTAATCCTGAAATTGTTTCATGGGCCGGCGCACAGGGTCTATCGCAACTCATGCCGGGCACAGCAAAAAGAGTGGCCAAATGGCTTGGTTTTAGTGTCAACCGAACCACTGTATTTAATCCAAAGAAAAATCTCTCGATCGGTTCTCGCTATCTCGAATATCTTCACGATTACTTTAACGGTAATAGTTTTATGGCCATCGGTGCATACAATGCCGGAGAAGGCAACATGAAGAAATGGAACACTCAATTCTCTCCGACTCCTACGGATCACCTCATCGAACAAGTTCCGTTCCGCGAAACAAGAGGCTATATCAAGCGAGTTATCGGAACCTATCAACTCTACTCCGTGCTGGAAAAGAAGGATCTTACCTTTCCAAATTGGACTTCATACAACCATAATACCCAACCCAAGTAAATGCTCTCGCTCCTCGCTTCCATTGTACTCGCAACACCATCGGATTCGTGGATGGGCACACTGCGACTCGACATCGAAAAAGATGGCGGTCGCTTCACGCTCCTGGGTAAAACCACAGACAAAACGGCCATTGTTCTTCCGGGCAATAAAGGACTGTGGCCTTTCTCGATATCAGATCAACAAAAGTTTTTAGCAACCATTGCCTATGAAGAGCTTCCATATACAGAATTGGAATCCGGTGATCACAAAATTACCGGAGATTTTTCTTGGGTAGAGGTACCGGCTCAAATCCAAATCCCGCCCAACATCTCTCATCTCGAACTCTACATACAAAATAAGAAAGTTGAATATCCGATCATTCAAAACGGACATACACTCCTCCTCAAAGACGCGGATCAACCTGACCATATTTCTTTATCCGTGAACCGCAAGATCTTGGATCTGTATCCAACACACATTCAAACCGACATACAGCTTCAAGTGACAGGAGAATCGCGACGGATTTCAATCCCATTTCCCGTTTTGGGAAACGATACCATCCTAAACATAGAGAGCAGTGCATCTGCCTGGTACGATAACGAACAAATTTGGTTACATGCGCAACCGGGAACCCACAGTATTCGGGTGAACAGTCGTACCGCACAAACGGTTCTGTTTGTTCCCAAAACACCGGAACCTTGGCCTGCAGAAGAGACCTGGATACTGCCCTCGACATCATCAAGGCAGATCAAACAAGAGCAAACGATCGATCTCGCTCCCAAGACGGTTTCAAAACAGATCCTCTCTCTTCAAAAAGACGTCTGGTTGACCGATCAGCATCTCTATGTGGAGGATCGGTTGCAAGGCTTCTCAACCGAAACCGTCTCGTTACTTCCTACCCCCCAAAGCGCCGCCGTGCAGCAAATTACACCCCCACAGTCGCAAAATCCAGACGGGGAAATCTTCTTGCGCAGTCCGGACGTCAAAGTGCAAATCGATCGTCAAACCAATCGCTCTTCCTTGCATACCGTTGGCTGGCAAGATTTAAATATCCACTCCCTATCGGTATTTCTGCATTACCCGAGCAGTTGGAAATTATTGTATATTTCAGGACTGCAATCTGCTCCTTTTTACCGCGTTTGGCTTCCGCAACTATTTTTGTGGATGGGAATACTGGGAATGTTTCTTTGGAGAGCCCCGAAAAATTGGTCGTTGTTGGGCGGGATTTGCCTCGGATTTATCGCGATAGGACACCCTTTATTCTTGATTTTCATCACCGTTCTTCTGTTGTTCAAGCCCTTCCTACAAAAGCAACGTTCGCTGACAAGGGTTGCCCTGTCTTTGCTATATGCCGCATTCATTACCTACATTGTTCAACAAGAGCTCTTTACTCCCGTGCAAATGTTGGAAAAAGAGATTGCACTTTCCTCTCAGCAAAATACGGTTTTAAATCTCCATTGGCTGGATCCGTTCTATAATATCTTACGCCTCTTGATCTTCATCCCGCTCTTTTCGCTGTGCCTATGGAAAGCAATGCGGAAAAATGTAAACGTTTTGTTGGCCTTTCTTACACTTTTTTGCGCATTTTCCTTGGATTCGACAACCGCTCAGGCAGCCGATTTCTGCACGCCAAAATGTACGGATGCCCCGTTGCTGTCTCTAAAGATCGAGCAAAACACGCTTGAAATGGAAGGAGAAATTCATGCCCTCAGGCAAGGAGAGTGGCCATTACCTGGACCCATTCAAAATTTTCGACCCACCAGTCTCACCATTAATGGACAACCATACCACGCAACGCGAAAGGAAAAGAATGGTCACATTCATCTGTATCTTGAGCCGGGCGTTTGGCACTTTCGGGCTGTAGGGACAATCCAAGAACCTCTATATCTCTTCTTCCCACAAAAAGTGCAGCAACTCAATTTCTACAGTCTCGACCACCAAGTGGAAGGTCTTCATCCAAATGGCAGTCACGAGTCGTATCTCATGATTTCCAAACAGAACCTGTCGCAAGAGCGATTGGACTATGGGACACTCGAAGTGGAGATTCGCATTTCAAGTGTGACGGAAATCCGCTACACGTTCGAACGCAACCCTCACTTTTCTCTGCCGCTGCTCCTAACGATTCCCGCCATAGACAGAACAGAAGAAATCTATCCCCCGCAGGAGATATCACTGTCCGCAGAAGAGAGTAAAAAGACGTGGACAATTACATTCCCCACGACCGAATCTTTTCGTGTCGAGCCTACTCAACACCCTTCTATTGTCGAATTTTGGAACGTAGAATGCGTGGGTGACAGATTGTGTGAAAGAGACAACACCTCTTTTTTACAGCGCTATCATGCTCCGACCCAAGGCTCTGTTTTTACGGTGCAGACACTGCACCCTTTTCCGAATCCTCTGCTTTCAAAGGACGGTGTATACCGTATTTGGGAAGATGAAACCAAGATCTATCAAGAACTGCAATTTTCTTTTCAAGCCCCGCTTTCCGGTTCGTTGCCTTTTCATTTTACGCAGACACCGGCGACACTCTCCATCTTTCACAATAATCAGAAGAAAACCTTCAACAGCGAGATTCCCTATCGAGAAGGGAAAAATGAATATCGCATTCGCTGGTCTACCGAACCTTATACCACACTCGAAAAACCACCCATCCCCAACACAGACATTCTATTTGAACGATTGTCACTAACCATGAGCAGCTATCAAAGAGTCTTAGTACCGCTCACACCTGCCGTTCTATATAAATATGTTTTTGGCTTCCTCTTCGTTTCCATTGCTTCCCTCCTCCTCGCTCGCCATCCATTCTCCAAACTGCGATTTAGAGAATGGCTTATTCTTTTGCTCGGATCCGTATCCCTACATTGGATGCTACCGTTTGCCCTAATCTTTTCTCTATTTCTGTTCTCATCCAAAACCGTCAAAGAGGTGCCCAGCGGCTTGTTCATTGTCTCGCTTATTACCGCTTTGTATTACACACACGACCCTGTACAAATCGAAATCATACCACAATCCGAAATACCCTCAATGCAATATATTGGTATTCCCTATTGGTTAAGGGATCTCTTGTTCTTTTTGTGGTGTCTCTGGACCCTATTTGTCTTGCGACGACTCATCCTCCACTTGTCGAAGCAAACGATGGAAATTGGAGGGAGCGAGACCAGCTAATTTTGCCGCCTTGGATTTATTGCCATTCGATTCCAGTAACTTCTGCTGCAAATATTCTTTTAAAAAAAGCTTTTTAAAGATCCGCTGTGCCTCACTGTATTCAAGTCGCAGCCAGTCTTTGCGAAAAACCGAGCTTTTCTCAGGTAATTTTTGCTTTCCACGGCTCCAGAACAACATATCAACTTCCAAAACCGTACTGTTTCCCGCCCGGACGACGGCACGCTGGATTTCCCGCTCCAACTCACGAACGTTATTTTTAGACCAATCAAGCGACTCTAGTAGCACCAGGGCATCAGCAGATATGCCCTGCACACCTCGGTTACAAAGTTTATTGTACTTTTCAATAAAGTGATATGCCAAAAGTTGTATGTCTCCTACCCTCTCTCTTAATGGAGGAACGTACAATTCTTGGGCACTCAGTCGAAAATACAAGTCCTTTCGAAACGTTCCTTCTTCTACGGCTTTTTCTAAATCTACATGCGTTGCGCAAATGATCCTCGCGTGAAAGTCCGTGGTTTTATTACCGCCGACAGGCCGAAAACATTTTTGTTCAAGCAGCCTGAGCAACTTAGGCTGCAACGAAAGCGGAAGGTCTCCGATCTCATCTAAAAAGAGCGTTCCGTCTTTGGCGGCTGCACACAAGCCTTCTTTTTTGATGTGCGCTCCCGTAAAAGCACCTCGTTCATGACCAAAGAGTTCGGATTCGAATAGATCCGCCTGAATGGCTGCACAATTGATCGCAACAAAGGGCCCTTCTTTATACGGAGAGGCCTTATGAATCGCGCGCGCAACCAATTCCTTACCAACGCCACTCTCGCCATATATCAGCGTGCTGACCCGTAGGGGAGCAACCAAGTGAACGGCATCCATGACAGCATGTACCGATGGGCTGTTTCCTTTGATCTGATAGAATCCCGATAAAGCGCGGTGACGCTGAAGGTTTTCCATATGAGACTTTAATGCGTTGAGCTCGCACGTTCTTTCCCAAACTTGCATACTTTGGCGGATCAGATGGAAAAATCTGGCCCAATCTCGGATCGGCCGCTGAAAGTAATCGACCGCGCCAACTTCTAACGCCTTGATCGCCTGCTGAACATCTGAGCCAGAAGCGAGGGCTATACACACGGATTCGGGACTTTTTCGCAGAAGGGATTGAATCAAAGCACAAGAGTCGACATCTTTCATGTTCATCGAAACCAAGACAACTGCAATGACCTCAGCCTCTATTTTTTCAAAGGCGTCCTTTTCAGAAAGGGCAGAGACCGTTTCAAAGGATTGTTGTTGAAAAATATTGGAAAAACTCTTTAACAAGGTAGGCTGATCATCTATGATCAGGATTTTTGGATGTGCCAGCATCGCACAAACTCCATAAAGACAGTAAATAGATATAGTAACCGTTCAAACTGAATCTAAACAATTTACTATGCGCGAAAAAATACAACAGCACTCATTTTTTAGATTTTTTACAACAAATCCCTGAATATTTAACTTCGATCTGATGACCACGCGTACCCTTAACCCAAAACCTCTCAACCCATGATGCTTGCTCGTTTTGAAGAGACCCAAAAAAAAAGCATTCTTCTGCTTCGGAAGGTGTATGCTTCGCTAGAGGTCGATATGTCGATCGACGATATTCAACAACAAATACGCTCAATTGCACATCAATATGAGTTTCAGGGTTGGTTTCGTCCACCATTCGTACGCATCGATGGCAAACAGTCGAATCGAAGACTACACAAAGGTTCTCTTATCCAACTTCATCTGCAACCCACGTCAGAAGATAGCTTTGGCTCGGTTGGCCTGAGCAAAAATTTTCAAGCCGTCGATCAACCCGTTGTGCAAATCGCGCAAGAACTTTGTCATGCGACCTGTACGTTTGCAAACCGCTGGAAGTGTGTCGGGGAACTGTTTGTTTTTGCGCGCTCATGGTGTACCAATCACCGTGTAGAACTCGAACACCGCTATCATATCGGTCATCGTTGTTTCAGCAAAGAAGAATTACCCATCGGTTGGCCGTATGGCGCTCGCGCGCTCGCTCTTTTACGTCGAAATCAAGTGCAATGGTACAATCCCCGCAGGATGAAAGGACTCTTTGCGATCCATCCCTTCGTTCAAAAATACGATCAGTTCGCTGGCTTTGCCGAACTGGTTTATGTAGACGAGAACACCAAGAAAGTTTTGGGGCGAGACTCTTTCGATGACATCGGGGTTTGGTAGTGCGCATTGCTCATCTCACCGACCTTCACTTTCAAGTTGCCCCCAAGGCAACAGAACTCACACATCCCAAACGCATTTTGGGAAGTAGCAATCTGTATCTGCTGGGGCGACATAAAAAGTTTTCTATCCAGGTACAAGAAGCGGCCATTCGTGCCGTCATAGATCAAAAGCCCGATGTCGTATTGATCACCGGAGACATAACGGCACAAGCACTGCCGTCTGAATTTGAACTGGCATATCAAAATTTAAAAGAGCTTTTGGAGCGTCAGCCATCCTTCATCATCCCCGGCAATCACGATATATATACGAGCAATCAAATACCACGGGCAATGCGACAATTTTTTGATCCTTGGCTTCCCAAAGAAAATCCCTACTTGTTCGACAGCGGCGACATACAGGCTCTGTATATTGAGACGTGTCGCGTGGACTGGCTTTCGAGGGGATGGGTCGATCCCCAATCGTTATCTCGTGCAACCGATCTGCTGCGCAAAGCGGAGTCTAAATTTCGATTTTTATGTATCCACTACCCGATTTTAAATCGAAGAGGGGAAGCATACGGCCCCTCTCAGCGCGCGATTTCCAATGCATCTATTTTACGGCAATGGCTTTCTGAGGCTCCCATTGACATGGTCATTCATGGCCACGAGCATCACGGCTACACCGTACCGATCCAAACGGGTAAGGGAATGGTTCCCTCATCGAATCCAGGCAGTTCAGGATATCAACTTGACGAAAAGAGGAGACGCAGAGCGCATTATAACATATACACGCTTGAGGAAGGCAAAGTCTCAACACGTCGATTCGCGTACCACGTCGATGTATTCGAACCTGAAATCGGTGGGGCATACCGAAGCAAAGGCTAGTTAAGACACCAAAGGAATGGAACACAGTTCCATCCCAATCTGATTGGTATCTTCGTGGGCACCCTCCAAAAGCGATAAAGCGTGCGAAGGATTGGACGCCAATGCCATCGGCTTCAAACGCTGACCGTTAATGGCAAAAAACCAAAGTCGTTTGGGGGTGCTCTCGGATGCGTTCAACCGCTTTCGGATTTGCGGTTCTTTGTCAACGAGAACCGCAACCTTTGATACACTCGTGCGGTGTTTCTTTACTACATCACTTTTTTCATTTCTCTTGTTTCGTAAGGACAACTTAGAACGATTTTTACGAGAAAAGATGGAGCGTTTCTTCACAACGGTTTTATTTGGACGCAGCGTTTTTTTCTCTACCCGCTCCTCTGACAAAACCCACCTCTTCCCGGCGGTTTTTTTGGACAGCGCATTTTGAGCGGACTTTCTACGCTTCTTCTTTGGCGCCCGTTTCACATCTGACGAGAGAGTGGTTTCGGGTGCTACGCTTAGATCATCGTACAATTGCGGAATATCGAAGGATGACACTGCATTGACAACGCGCCGTTTTGGTTTCATGATGAATACCCTAGGTTAGGTAAGAGTGCGCCTTACTTCCTAACGGTAGCCCAAAAAGCGTATCTATGCCATAGATATTTCATCACGCAGTATCTTTTGTGGACGTATAAGCCAAAATTCAGGCTTAACGGTTATGCCCAATGATTCATTCAAAAATGCGCAAATACGATGAAGTCTACTCGTTGAAACGTTACGCCGGATTAGACCTTCTGTTCGAAGGTGTTGGTCATCCACATAGACAGAATCAAGAAGAACATACTCGACAAGATAGTATTCATCTTCTTTTTTATCCAGTCTTTGAATCCGATACGTCAAACCGTCAACTTCAATTTTTCGATCGAGCCAAATACATTCCCGTTTTGGAAAAGGAAAACTTTGGAGAGCATCGAAAAGTACGGTGCTACGCATACTCGCCGCCTGCCATAAAGAATTGGGAACGATATTGGCAACGGAACGCCGCAATTGTTTTTCCCGTCGTTTACTGGGTTTTTCTTTCAAAAAGGGAATGAATACTGCTTCCAAAAGGGCATGATAATCTTGTTCTTTTGGGGGAAGAAGCTCTGCAAAACAGGACACATTCGACTTTTTTGGGGTTGGGAGAGACAGCTGCTTGAGTCGATGATGTACGTAGATCAATTGCTTTCGTGTTGGATACGCTGTATCGGCATCTTCTCGATGGTTATAAATCCAATCAGAACGACCCAAGAATCGCATAACCATCGACTCGGACAAGCGCTTTTCAGAACGACCGGCCTCCACCGTATCCCACAGTATAGAATGGTTTTGCGATGCAAAAAATGAACAGAGGTGGTCCACCAAACAGGCATTCTTCTCTTGGTTTCGCAACGGCAGTACGGCCGGAAAACACCCCGAGAGCACCAATCGATTCTTTGCACGCGTCATGGCAACGTACAATAGACGAACCAATTCGTATTGTGACACTTTCTTTCTCTTCTCCCAGTATTGAACCGAGCCCAGCGTCATCAAGCCCAGAAAAGAGAACTCTACCGTTTCTCCGCGTTCTGAAGGAAGACGACGAGACAAAAATGGAATTTTAAAAAACGGAGGTGGCTTTCGATGTCCTTCCATAATGTAAACATGTTCAAAATCAAGCCCCTTTGCTTTGTGAATGGTGAGGATTTGTACGGCGTCTTGGTTGAGATCTATCGGCCTTGCCTCTTCCCCGTCTTTTTTACGTTCAATCGCTCGTTGCAACATCATCAAGAGCCTCGTCCAATCTCCGTTGTCCTCCTCTAGCGTGCATTGCAAGCTGTAGAAAAAACGCTCCAAATTCGCCAAACGATAATTTCCTTGGTAAGCCAACGATTCGCTGAGTTCAAAGCCGATGAATTCACGCAGTCGCAATACAAATGCATCGCTGGGTAAAGCATAGAGATCGTTTCTCAACTGCCGTATCGCACGGATGAATACGCGAAAGGAATCCCTCCAACATGAAATATGCTCGTAACCAGGTACACTCGCAGCAATTTCATCGACATCTCTTAATCGGTCAAAAAGACGCCTTTCTCTGTCGATAAAGACGTTCCACGAGAGTTGTTCCACACACGCAATAAATTCTGGGAATCCATGCCTCCACAGTAGAAACAATGCTGCATCGGGCAAGCCAACCATGGAAGATCGCAGAACGGAAAGCAGTGATATTTGATCCAGTGGATCTACAATACACCGCAGCAATGAAACAATCTCAATAATCTCTCGGCGACGGAAATAGTTTTTATCCCGCGTCACATAATATGGAATCCCATACTCTTTAAACACATTTAAAAAGGTATCGAGCTGGGTGGTGCTTCGAAACAAAACCGCACACTCTTTCCATGGCACACCTTGGGTGGTGTGAAGATACAAAAGATTTTTCGCCAAGGCGCGACTCTCTAAGTCAAGCGCATCGGTATTTTTAATGCCGGCAATGATTTTCTTTGCCTGTTTTTCTTCTTGTACTCCCTCTAAAGCGAGACAACTCTCTTCAGGCCAAGCATTCCAAAACTCGACCGTATCGATGTCCGAACTGGATTGGAAAAAATCGGCTTCTCTCGTATTGAATAAAGGAGCAAAATGAGGCTGAAACCCATGCACCGGTAACATATAGTCCGTGAAAACCTGCTCTACCGCTTGGATGATCACCGGTACAGAACGAAAATTCGAAGTCAAGCGTAAAGAACACCCTTTTACAACACCGTCAAAGGATTCTACTCGTTGCGCAAAGGAAAAATACGAGGCGATGTCCGCACTTCTCCACCCATAAATGGATTGTTTTGGATCACCGACAATAAAGAGCTTGGGGTACTCGCTCTCCGCCGACAATCCGAGTTGCGCGATAATCTCGCATTGATCGGCACTGGTATCTTGAAACTCGTCCACCAAGAGTAAATCCATACCGCCCCGAAGGGCATCACAAATACTGGGATGTTTGCGAAAAAGCGAGACGGTTTCTTGTAATAGAGAAGAGAAACTTTGAATTCCCTGTTTGCGTAACTCCGAGCGAATCTTTGGTAAGATCTGCTGCAAGGCCAAATACCCTTGTTGTAGAACCCATGGTTTATAGTATCTAATTTTAGATACATAGCGCCTTAAGTCATCACACAAAGCATTGAGACGAGGAACATCGATGCCGTTTGGAAACTTCGATTTGGTCGACCAGTCTCTAAGACGCGCTGTTGCGTACGCCTCGTGTTGAGACCACGCGATCAAATCCTCTTGATGCGCCTTTAGCCAAGCGCAATCGGTAGATTTATCGAATTCCTGTGCCAATGATAATCCTTGTCTGAGGACGTCCGCCAACTTCGCAAGTTCAGTCCAAGCGTGTTGATGCACACTTCTTTTCGTAATCTTAATCGCCTCAAAGTAAGGTTGGACTGCATCGATCGTCTCAATGATGTGCTCATAGGTCGGCTTGAGATTCTCGAAGCAAAAAATAGAATCCTCGCACAAAGTACCGTCTACGGCACTTTGAAGGTGCTCTTGTAAAAAGGAACTTTGTATACCATCGGAAAACAAGACCCGAAGCGGTGCATCCGGGCGTCCTGTCGTAAGTTGCCGATGCAATTCCTTGATCAAAATTTGCTGAATTACGTCTTCGGTTCTACCGCCATCTGCGTCGATAATAAACGAAGGATGCAATTGTGCCTCCAACGGATAACGATTTAAAATTCCCTTACAAAAAGCATGGATGGTGCCAATTCGCATCTGATCAACAACGCCAAGCAGATACTGCGCACGTGTACGCAAGATTGAGAGTTCTAAGGAGAGAAGATGCGGATAAAACCCGGACACAGCATTTTCATCAAGATTCTCCAGCCGGCTTAATGAGATTAACGCCTTTCCCAATCGATCTGACATTTCCTCGGCGGCCGCCTCGGTAAAGGTAATTGCCACCACACGTTCTACAACAAAAAGGGCAATGCTTTCAGCCTGAAGGTGCACCCGTTCTTTCTCTGCCTTGTCCCATCCTTTGTCCAAACACCATGCGAGGATACGAGCGATCAACGTCGCTGTTTTTCCCGATCCCGCACCCGCCTCCAAAGAGATGTGGTCAGAAAAGTTGCGTTGACACATTTCCCGCACGTCACGATCTACAATCACCTAACTCCCCCTCCCGATACGCCATACCTTTCCAATCAAAAAAGACGTCCACTCTTGCAAACGCTCTGAAACGTTTCCCGGGAGCGCCTCCGCGACCTCTTCCTGGTTTGACTCTTCGCACACCGTTATCAAACGACGGCGAAAAGCAGTATCACCAATGCGGCACGCACTTTGATAATCACAATTAGTGCACCAGCGGTTCCCTTGGAAATGATCGGGCCCTAAGCGGTCTCTTTTGGATTTGGTGCGAACCAATCGCGGAAGATGTACCCCTATAATCTTGGCAACACCGCTCGTCCAAACGGCGCGTGCCAGCAAGGACAATTCCTCTTCGTCATTAGAATCAATGCTAAAAATACGTTGGGGATAGTCCTGTTTGGGACTGATAAAGACCAAAATCCCCTGCGCGGCCTGTATTTCAGGGTACAAGGATTGATAGTATGGCAAGCTGGCCGCGTACGCAAGCGGCTGTAATTTTTGTCCCTTTGTAATGGACGAACGAAATTCTTTCGCCCGATCGGCCTCTTTCTTTTTTGTAGATAAAACCGACCCCGTCTTATAGTCGAGCATCTGCAGTACATCGCCGCTTCGATCTACCCGATCGGCTTTGAAGAGCCCCCGTATTCGAATATGCTCCTGCGAAGAAGACCAAATGTTGAGCCGATCACTGCCCGAATCGACCGGCCGACCTCCCTCTGCGTTGGCGTGAACGAAGAAACAACCCTCCAGCTCTGCTCCCAAACACTTTTTGGGACTCGAAAACTCCAACTCTCTTTCTACCTGCAGATAGGGCAAAACGATATCGATAATGACATCGCTCTTGGTCGCCCAAATTTGTTTATCCATTTGAAGTTGCTTTTGCGCCTCTTGGTTGAAAAGAGCGTATAAGTGCGATTCTTGAGGCCAAGAAAGAGAGAAAGCGTCATATTCCAGCTTTTCTTTTAGGGTATCAATATGTGGATTGGGATCTTGCTCCTTTACAATTCCTTCCAAAATATTGTGTACAACATTCCCGAGGACGTTGGCCTGAACACGCGGCAGAATCATTTCTGCATTTTCTGTTTTTTCTGCTCGCAGCATTCTGTTGAGAAAATTTTGCCACGGACAACCGATAAACTGCTCAATTCCTGTGATAAAGGATGCCTGATCCAACTCTAAATGCGAGAGAGTTGACGTTAAATTATTACTCTTCTCACCTGGATATATACCGCAATGAGGCCCAAGACCTGTCAAGCCGCTGTAGGGCCCCAGTCTTCGATACGCACGGGAATTGAGCGGGGGATAGAGTTCACGAACCGTATCGACCCGCCCTTGTACGGCTCGCTCCAACAGATCGCTCACCCGATCTTCTGGAAGTTCTGGAAAGAGGTCTCGCCAAAAAAATTGCGCATACACCTTCCAGGCTTCGGTTAAGGCAAAGTGATTTCCTTGTAAACCAGCCATTTGAA
>JAYYRF010000765.1:0-2750 GCA_036127535.1 Myxococcota bacterium
AGACGTTGAATCTCGGTCGTTAATTCCGCTCTTCTTTTCTTCAGTCGCTCCATGCTATGGGAGATGTTTTTTTGATTTTGTTCCGCAGAGGCATGGCGCTCACCAATAACGCTTAGTGCCGTCTGCTTTTCATTTTTAGACTGTTGATACTTTCGTAATCGTTTTCGCTCTTCATCTATGGACAACTGCAATGCTCGAATCCGATCGTCAATGTAAATCTGTTCTTTTTTCATCTGCGTTTGTCGCGTACGATGCTCACTTTGCTCACTTTCTTTCTTTTTAATATTTTGCTCGGCTTTTTGTATGTCTTCACTCATGCGTTTTTTCAATGACAACAGTTGCCGTTCTTGCTGTGAGAGAACATTGATCTCCAATGTCTTCTGTCGAATGACTTGGTCGTAGGTTTCCACTTCTTTTTGCAATGCGTCTCTTTTGTCTTGTAGATGTTGCTGCCGCGCCTGCTTTCGATTCCAGTCCTGCTCTGCACTCTCTTTTTCTTTTTGCGCCCTTTGCTGCTCCTGTTCGATTTGACCTAGCTCTGTCTGCTTTTCATTGATCTTACGACCGCGCTCCAAAAGTACCAAACTATCGATTTTTGGGGTACCAATCGAAAATAAACCGTCACGCTCCATACACGAAGGAGGGTTTTGAAACAACACTTTCTCCCCTTTTATATCGATCCCTTCCGAAAGAGTAGAACAGTAACGATGCGATCCGATGAGCGTAGCCAAAGCTCTTAATCCAATCGTGCTCCCTTGAATATGAGCGAAAATTCCATCTGTGCTGAGCTCACACAATCGATCCAAAGCCAAAAAGTGCACTCGCCCCTGCGTCTTGGTGTGTAACCCCTCTATCGAATGGTGGTCTTTAATCAATACGGTTTCCAACTTGGATCCCAGCGCCGTTGCGAGAATGGGCTCGAGTTCTTTGGGAACCTGAATTTCTTCTAGCAATAAGGCGTGGACGGATGATTCTTGTAGTATATCTTTTATGTCGGAAGAAACACCCAAACGCTTTTTCTGAAGACTTTCTAAGGCATCGAGTTCCATCCGAACCCTTTGTGCTTTCGTTCGCACATCGCGCCAAGCGCGTTTATTTTTGTCGAACTCCTTCGCAGCTTTTTCGCATTGGATGCGAGCTTCTCCCAAATCTTCTAAAACGCTCCCCACGACTTTTTGTTTCTCTTTTCGAAGACGTTCTTGCTCTTCTTGTTCCATTTTTAGCGCGCGCTTCTTCGATGCGATCGGAGCGTGAGAATCTTCCCAATTGCGCTCGTCTTCACGCAAACGTTTAATTCGAGATTTTTCATCTTGTATCTGAACGGCCAAGGATTGAAGGTTGGCTTCCGTTTTGGACAGAACGCGCACCATTGAGAGTTGTTCACTTTTCTTATCTTCCATTTGAGAGTTAAGTCCGGACAATTGTTTGGCGGCTTCTTGTACGGCTTGCAAACTCTCTTGCACTTCCAATTTGAGCGATTCTCTTTGCGCGAAAAGACCAACAAGAACCTTCTCTGCGTCCTTGTGTTTGAGGGTTAACTGCTCTTGTTGGGTTAAATTTTCTAAGTTTAGATCTTCTAAGCGTGCCAGAGAATCTCTTTTTTCCGCTGTTTCGCGACCATATAAATCCGTTTTGGTACTTAGCTCCGCTTGCTCCTTTTCACTTTTGGCCAATCGATCTCTCAACCCTGAGAATCGTTCAAAGAGAGAGGACAGCGCGCTGCGAGCCTGGTGCAGAAAGGCTTCTTGACGTCTCACCTTTTTTTCCGCCTCTTCCTTTTTGTGTCTCAACGCCTCTAGGGTTTCGACAAATCCAAGCGAATCTTCCTTTGTAGTCCAATATTTCCCCAACAGTAACGAGAGGGACAAATTGCGTCGTTGAAAACGCAGCTGTCTATATTTTTGGGCTTGTTTTACCTGCCGGTTCAGAGATTCGAGCTGCTTTTCTAAAGTCTGCACGACGGCATCAACTTCTCTCAGATTCGAAGAGACCTTGGCCAAATTCTCCAGCGCTTTCTCTTTCCGCGCTTTGAACCGGGAAATTCCGGCGGCCTCCTCAAACAACAAACGAGTTTGAGACGGCCTCGCATTTACGATATCACCGATCTGCCCTTGTTCGATAAAAGAATACAGTTTATTGTGCAGACCCGTATCCAAAAATATATCTTGAATGTCCTTCAGACGTACCCGAATCTTGTTGATAAAGTACTCGCTGGAGCCTTCTCGCGAGAGACGACGCATGATTTCTATTTCTTCAAAATAAGAATATTCTCCCGCAAATGGCTTTTCACCCCGTGCAAAAGTGATGGAAACCTCCGCATATTTAGCAGGAGAGCGGCCCTTTGAGCCATTGAAAATGACATCCGTCATGGATGCTCCACGCATAGACTTTGCAGATTGTTCCCCGAGACACCACTTAACCGCATCGACGACGTTGGATTTCCCACAGCCGTTTGGCCCCACAACCCCTGATAAACCGGGCTCAAAGGAGAAAGTGGTCTTGTCGGGAAACGACTTAAATCCATACAATTGTATTCGACGAATGTGCACAGAAGCCTCCGTTATACAATACTAAAGATGAGAATCGCTATCGACACGATCGTCAAAAAGCATCCCGGTCTCTGATTTCTACCACTCATAGCGCCCCCAGCACATTCTAAACCATTTACTAAAACGGGTTTTGGTTGCTTCGATACTCTCGACACAACCGCAAGTATTCTTGGCAACCGTGATCAATCCATTTTTCACGTT
>JAYYRF010000766.1:0-9669 GCA_036127535.1 Myxococcota bacterium
TTGTATCCTTGGGTTTTAATGTAGTACTCTAAACGAGAAGGATATGCTTCTGCATTACCCACACCCCAACCAAACGTCGTTGAACAACCCATTGTCATAATCTTCCAATCGCTGTCTAAATCAGCAGAGTGTGCTGTTCGAAGCCCATCTTCGTTGGTATTGACAAGGAAGCTCCTTCCCTCTTCTTTGTGTGGAAAAGATTCTTTTTTATGGTTGGGATCGACGGCCCAAAAAGGCTCTTTGTGCTCAAAGGCAGCTGTGATTTTCGGCCAATCAAGAGCCCGTAAAGAGATCTCGGTTACGACAAAAATTACGATTAGAGGAATCAACGCATAGGCGAGTTTGCGAAAATTCATTTTGCCGGTTCTACCGTAATGCTTGCATGCTCGATCAAACCGTTCGACATATACCACTTGTTGTTGTAGAAGGTATCATCGTTAATACCATAGAAAATTACACCATCCGCTGGTGCGGTATAGGTTGCTTGCGCACCAACAGGGACGACCTCCTCGACATCTTCAGACTTAAAGCGCAGTACAACCATGCCAGCGAAACAACCCTCTACTTTACAAGGGTATGATTCAGAACCCGCCGTCGGTATATTTGAATCGCCTTGGACGGTAATCCAAGGGCCTTCTTCTTCTATTCTATACCGATCCTTGGGCGCAGCGGATATACGAATCTTATCTCCCTTACAAATCCGGAGAGGAGACGCTGGCATCCATTCCGTATCAACCTCTACATAGTCCAGTACGGTATCCCGAAAGTGATGATCGCACTCTCCTTCCGTAAGCTGTGCCGGTAAATTTGATACCCAAGACTGCCATTGCGGTAAGGAGGAAGCATTGGAAGCATACTGCTTACAGTAGCTTAAATTCTCTTTTACTGCGACCTCTACTTTGAGCATATCCCCCAAAAGAACGGTTTCTACACCATCGATCAATTCTTCCTTGATCTTTACACCATCATTTCGCTCTCCTTTCCACTGCGACACAATCGCGTCAAGAGCTTTAGATTGGGCTTCTTTTCTATCCAAAGAATCGAGCGTTTCAAATGCGGGTGCGTAGTAGCAAGCCGCCGATGAACCGTCTTCTTGTACCCACTCAATCTTTGGTTTTTCTACAACCACTTTTTTCGGCGCACATGCAGTTATAAATAAAAACCATGTCATCGTTATTCTCCTTCTTTGGCTTTATAACATCATAAAATAAAAACCAAAATAACATGCCATCGATCTATTGTTCACATTCATCACAAACAAAAAGAGAATTCTTTCGAGGAAAGAACTCTCTATTTGTTGTTGTGAGGCACATTTTTATATACCCCAAGATACATGAATCAAATCACTATCCAGTAACAGCACCGGAAAGTGTGATCGCAATAATGAATCCAAAAAGAACCAAGGATTCAATCAATGCAAGACCGATAATCATAAGAGTACGAACGGTGCCCGCTGTTTCAGGATTACGTGCAACGCCTTCCAATGCAGCTTTTGCAGCATTTCCCTGACCGATAGAACCACCAAGAGCAGCCAAGCCAATTGCGAGACCGGCGCCGATAGCAACGTAGCCTTTATACTCATCAGCCGCAAAAGCAGGGGTAGAGACGAGGAATAGAACAACAAGTGTTGGAAGAAGAGAGATAAATTTTCTCATTGAGAACTCCATATTTTTTGAAAGGTAAATTTAATGATGATCATCATCGTGTTCAACGGACAAAGCGATGTAAACGATGGTGAGTAATGTGAAAACAAAGGATTGTATAAGGGCAACAAACGTACCCAAGAAGAAGGTAATAGAGGGCAGAACATAGGCAAAGGTGGTGTATGCAATACCCATAATCTCGTGGTCACCGGTCATATTGGCTGCCAAACGAACGCTCAGTGTGACGGGTCGTATAACGAAAACACCCAACGCTTCGATGACAAATATCAGTGGAGCAAGCCACCAAATTGGACCGGCCATATGCTTGAAGAATCCGATGCCGTTTCGAATGATTCCTGCACCAACAAAAACGACCAACACGACCAATGCCATAGCAAAGTTATTGGAAACGCTTTTACTTGCGGGTGCACCGAGAGGCAACATCCCCACAAGGTTATTGAACAAAATATATATGAACAACCCGCCGATAAGCCAAAAGAAGATCTTTGCGTCTTTTTTTCCAAGGCTATCCGAAGCGAGATTGTACATGCCTTCAATGTAGATCTCAAAAAGATTGCGTAGGCCAAGACCCGAATCTGCTTCGTATTTTGACATACCATCCTTTGCCATAACAGCACTTAAACCCATTCTGGCGACCAAAGCAAAAACGATCAACGTAATACAAACCACCCAAGAGCTAAGCAAGGAGTTGGCTCCGTACGCGGCGACCTCTGAAGATGCTTCTGTGTATAGACCAAACAGTTGGTCTTTTTGAATAAATTCTGTAACTTGACCGTGCTGCTTTTCCATAAAGGTTTCAAACCAAGGATGTACTGCACCTGCGCTCTGCCCACCACTACCGGCCATTTGAAAACTCCTGTATAAGTCCGAAAGGAAGTCCGCTCAAAAGCAAGGCGAGAACCACGATAAGAAGTCCCATGATGATCGAAGACAAAGGCATCAAAGTGATCATGCCGCCCAAACATAAAAGCAACGATATTTTTTTCATAAAAAAGAAGATTCCCAGCGCGGGCCGTCCTTGATTGAGAACAGCAGCACTTACGGCGCGCTTTACGAGAAAGAACCATACAAATATATTGGCAGAAAAGAATGCTGTTGAAATCACAGCATCAAATACGAGTGCGCTCTCAAAAACCGAACATATTCCCAAGACCAAAAAGGAAAGAAGAAGAACATGTAAGATGAATGTAGAATACTTGAATGGCATATAAAGTTCGAGGTTTTAGACATCGTCTAATTTAGAAGGGTAACTTCTATCATACGAACAGAAAAGGGTCAAGGAAAAGGAAGATCAATGCCACTCTAGAGTCACATTTGAGAGAGCGCAGACTCGATTCCAGCCGCAAAAAATTCAATATCGGAATCTTCGATTGATGCAGATAAAAACACCGCCTCGTATTGAGAAGGGGGGAAATAAAGCCTTTCCTCCAAAGCGAGAGCGTGAAAGCGCCCAAAAGCTTCAAAGTCACACTCTAAAACTTCTTGAAAACACGTCGGTGCATCCGCTCTAAAAAATATTGTAAACATCGATCCAACGCGATTCATAGAAAGATCCTTCGCTTCTACGAGTGGTCGAATTTTTTTATCTATTTTCTCTGATGTAGCGTTCAAACGATCATAAAATTCTGGTGTTAAGAGTTCGAGTGTCGCTCGACCAGCGGCAACGGCTAAGGGGTTTCCAGATAGGGTGCCGGCCTGATAAACAGCTCCTTTCGGACTTAAGCAGGACATAACCTCCTCCCTGCCACCAAAGGCAGCAAGAGGCAATCCTCCTCCAACAATCTTTCCCAAGCAGACCAAGTCGGGTTTAATATTGTAGTATTCACACGCTCCACCCCTGGCGAGACGGAAACCAGTCATAACCTCATCGACAATCAACAGTGTTCCATGCGATCGGCAAAGAGAAAGCAGATCGGATAGATAATTCTCTTTTGGAATTATACAACCCATATTGCCAGGAACGGCTTCTAGAATTACGGCAGCAACATCGTATTTAGACAACTGCTCTTGAATCACCTCTAGATTATTGAAGGGTGCCGTTAATGTTAATTTTGCTACATCCGCTGGAATACCGGGAGAACCCGGGGCAGCAAACGTAGCAACACCAGAACCGGCCTTCACGAGCATACTATCGTGTGCACCGTGGTAACAGCCGTCTATCTTGACAATGTGATCTCGTTGCGTAAAACCTCTGGCGAGACGAATGGCATGCATTGTTGCTTCAGTACCCGAAGAACACAAACGAACCATATCCAAGGCGGGGTGCGCAGAACATAATTCTTCTGCAAAAAAGACTTCTCCTCTGGTTGGTGTTCCAAAGGATGTTCCTTTTTGCGCTGTCTCTTGAATCGCTTGAATTATAGATGGATGTGCATGCCCGATAATCATTGGCCCCCAAGAACCGATTAAGTCCAAAATCTTGTTCCCGTCTTCGTCTATCATCCAGCAACCACGGGCTTCTTTGATAAAGGGTGGATCACCTTTTACAGCCTTAAATGCGCGAACAGGCGAGTTAACACCGCCTGGAATTCTTTTTTTCGCTCTTTCAAAGAGTATCTTTGACTTGTTCATAATGGATTCCTCTTAGTTTTTTTCTAGCTCCCACTGTGCCAATTGCTCTCCTAACTCCGCTGCTCGACTTCGCTCAATAAATTTATCTTTTTTTACGATTTTAAAATGCTCTATCGCGGCAGGTGGATCCGACTTTAGTTTCAATCTTCCCAAAGCAAGATGAGCCATATTGCGTACCGACTTGTATTCCGTGGCCTTTTCCCAGGCTTCTATCGCTGAATCTGTATTGTTTAGCATCTCATATTCACCGGCAATTCGAACCCACAGTTGTGCAGCTTGCGGATGATCGGGATATTCGGATGCAACTTTTTTCCATATATAAAGACCTTCGAACGGGTCTTCTTCGAAAGCGATGTTTCCAAGATAGATAGAAACCTGTGCTTTATTTTTAAAATTTGGTACGTCTAGACAAGCTTCGAGTAGACGCCTAGAACGATTTTTATCGGTTCCCCTTACAAAACTGAGTTGTGCAGCCTCCCAAAGAGAATCTCTCTTTATCTCTTCGCTGAACGCATAAGAAGCTCTCCATTCTAGTAGCTCGATTGCATCCGATATTTCAGAATGCACGATTTTTGAATTGATCTGATGCTCGAGCATGGGAGACCACGGACTTTTCCAAAAATAAGACGATGCAGAAAAAAGCACGAAAGCTGTAAAAAACACTTTTAGCTTTGACATATCAAAAACCCATAGCGATGGTTGAGTACACCACGGTGCATATCTTAGAGTATGCACCGTAAGTATTGACATGTCAAGCTTTATAGATTTATTTCAATCAGATTTATTAGTTGTCTTGTTCTGTAGAAGTAGGCTCTGCGTTCCCTGTGTTCAACTCTGACGCATCTGCAGACGGGATATCTTTGCTGGATTCTGTTTCGACACTTGCTTCGCTTTCAATACCCTCTATTCCTTCTATTTCATCGTTGTTGTCGACAACTTTGGCCACACTGACAATGATTTCATCATCCGCAACCCTCATTAAACGAACTCCCTTGGTGTTTCGTCCACATTCACGAATGTTTCGTACCGGAATCTTGATCAACTGCCCTTTGTTGGTGAGGAGCATGATTTTGTCATCGTCCTCAACCAGCAGAACTGTCACAGCCAAACCATTTCTGTCTCCGGTATTAATGTCCAAAATCCCAAGTCCACCTCGTTTTTGAACTCTATATTCCGATAGAGGAGTACGTTTTCCGTATCCATTTTCGCTGATGGTTAGTAGCTTCCGTTGCTCATCACCACTTAAGACGATCAAAGAAGCAATTTCATCGTTCTCGCGAAGTTTTAGTCCACGCACACCAATGGTATTTCTACCCAAAGGACGAAACTCAGACCCTTCACATCGCATCGCATAACCCTGCTTTGTAGAGATCAAAATTTGCTTTTCCTTTGGCGCTTTGATGACTTTAAACAAAGAATCCTCTTCTCCACACTTGTAAGCGATTAATCCATTGGACCGTATGTTTCTGTACAGAGAAAAAGAACTTCGCTTCATTTGTCCTTTTTTAGAGCAGAAGAAAAGATCTATATCTTCATCTTTTTCCGGCGCTTTTAAAACGGACACAACGCGCTCTGATGTGTTGGGTAATAGATTGACGATAGGAGTTCCAAATGCATTTCTACTCGACTCTGGAATCTTATATGCCGGTAGCTTGTACACAATTCCTGTTTCGGTGAACACCAAAAGTTCACTGTGCGTATTGGCCATGAATATCTCTTGAGCAGAATCCTCGTTTCTGCTCTTGAGTCCCCTCATTCCTTTTCCACCCCGTCTTTGTTCTCTAAATTCCTCTACAGCCATTCTTTTGACATATCCGCGAAGGCTCAAGGTAATGACCATTTCTTTGTCTTCTATCAGATCCAGAAGGCTGATATCACCTGTTGACTCAACGATTTCCGTACGTCTTTTGGTTATATATCTGTCTCGAACCTCGACCAATTCCTTGCGTATCTGCTTGAGAAGTTCTGAATCTGAACCCAACAGGAGTTCCAAATGCGCCACCAAAGCCGTAAGTTCCGCTTGTTCTGCTTTTATTTTATCTACTTCCAATCCGGTCAAACGCTGTAAGCGCATGTTCAAAATCGCTTGTGCTTGTATTTCAGAAAAGCCAAATCGCTCCATTAACTTGGGCCGAGCCTCATCTCCATCTTTAGAACTTCTAATGGTCTGAATCACCTCATCTATTGCACTCAATGCAATTAAATATCCCTCTAAAAGATGGAGTCGAGCATTTGCTTTGCGAAGATCAAAGCGACATCTGCGAATGGTTACATCTCTTCGATGGGATAAGTATCGCTCTAAAATTCCTTTTAGCGTCAAGGTCATCGGTTTATTGTTTACGATGGCTAAAAAGTGAACCCCAAAGGTTGTCTGTAAAGCGGTATGCTTCCAAAGCTTTGAAAGAACAACCTCTTTCATAACGTCTCGTTTGAGTTCGACTACAATTCGCATTCCTTGCCGATCTGATTCATCGCGAAGAGCGGATATGCCTTCTATCTTTTTATCTTTCACCAAACGAACAATCTCTTTGAGAAGTCTCGATTTATTGACTTGATAAGGTATTTCAGTCACAATGATCGCATATCGATCGTTGCTCCCTTTAATCTCCTCAAAATGCGCTTTTCCACGCATTCGAACTTTTCCTCTTCCGGTAGAGTAGGCGTCTCGTATACCGGATCGTCCATTAATCTGTGCCGCGGTTGGAAAATCGGGTCCGGGGATGATTTCCAACAACTCGTCCAACGTTATATCCGGATTGTCGATAACTCCAATAACTGCATTTATCGCTTCTGTTAAGTTGTGCGGAGGAATCTTGGTTGCCATACCGACCGCGATTCCCTCAGAACCATTGACCAAAAGATTAGGATATGCAGCCGGCAGTACCAAGGGCTCTTCTGTAGAACCATCAAAGTTTGGGCCAAAATTTACGGTATCCTTGTCGATATCGACCAAAAGAGACTCCGCAACGCGTGTCATTTTACACTCTGTGTATCGATATGCAGCAGCAGGATCACCATCGACGCTACCAAAATTACCTTGGCCATTTACAAGGGGAGCACTCATATTCCACGATTGAGCCATTCTCACCAACGCATCATAGACGGCCGAGTCTCCGTGAGGGTGATACTTTTTGAGAACTTCGCCGACAACACCTGCACATTTGGAATAACGACGGTTGGATAAGAGTCCTTCTCTAAACATCGCGTATAAAATTCGTCGATGCACCGGTTTTAATCCATCTCTAACATCTGGCAGCGCTCTACCAACGATGACGGACATAGAATAATCCAGGTAAGAATTCTTCATCTCATCTGTTATATCTATGTTAATTAGATTTTTGGCTATACCTTCCATGCCTACTCCTTTTAAACAAGCTCTTGTACATAGAATTTAACCACCTACGACCTAATGTTCGACCTTAAATCACCTCTTTTTTGCTATTTTAATGGTCTTTTTTGGACATATTATGGTCATAGTAGATATAGCGTCTTAACCGCGGAGGATTTATGTGGCTCTTCTTCCTTAATCTCGCCTTCGGACACCCTCAATATGAACTCGGCGTTCAGGCTCTAAGACAGAAAGAATATTCAAAAGCAGAGACCTATCTCACGAAGTGCACCAAAGACGAACCCCAAAATATCGCATGTCATTGGGAGCTCGGATGGGTGTACTGGATGAAATCTGATTGGTCTAAAGTCGTAAAGAACTGGAAAATCGTACAAAAGCTCGACCCAAAGCATCCTGAAATTAATACGTATCTTCCACAAGCGGTCGATAACGAAAAACTTTTGACCCTTATGGAACAAGATAAAAAGGAAGCCCCCAAGAGTTTCGATATTCGGCAAGATTCCTCTCTCCGAATTCGAGCGGTCGGAGATATGATGATTGGAACCACCTTCCCTCGTGGCTATCTCCCTCAAAATGAAGGTAAAGGCGCTTTTAAAAGAGTAAAGTCTCTCCTCAAGGATGCCGATCTAACCTTTGGAAATCTCGAAGGACCACTGTGTGACACAGGAAAATCCTCCAAGTGCAAAAATTCGAAGAACTGCTACGCCTTTCGCTCTCCCACCGCATACAAGGATATTTACAAGGACGCCGGTTTCGACTTGGTCAGCACCGCAAACAATCACTCCAATGATTTTGGTCGAGAGTGCCTTCTCAAAACAGAGGAAAGTCTGGACGAGGTCGGTATTTATCATTCTGGACGTCCCGGAGACATCGCCTACATGCAAGTTAATGGATTGAGTATCGCCATGATCGCATTCCACACAAGTCGATCTGGGCACTACATCAACGATCACAAAACCGCCAAAAATTTAGTCAAAAAACTCGATGAAACAAACAATATTGTAATCGTGAGCTTTCATGGCGGTGCAGAAGGAGCAAAAGCGATTCACTTGCCCAAGGGTCGCGAAACATTCCTGGGAGAAGATCGCGGAGATCTCCGAAAGTTTTCTCGGGATGTAATCGATTCCGGAGCCGATATTGTATTGGGTCACGGTCCCCATGTATTACGCGGAATGGAGGTCTATAAAAATAAACTCATCGCTTATTCTCTCGGTAATTTTGCAACCTACGGACGATTTTCTTTAAAGGGAAACAAAGGTATTGGGGTCATTTTAGAAGCAAATCTCAATGCAAAGGGAGACTTTTTGAGTGGACAACTCTTTGCAACAAAGCAAATTGGACGCGGTGTACCCGTAGAAGACTCTTCTGGAAAAGCCATCGATCTCATACGCAAATTATCTCTTGATGACTTTGATGGTACTGGCGTTCGTGTTGCACAAGATGGAACGATACAAAAACCTTGACACTTCCCCTTTGTGTACTTATGAAAAAAAACTTATTCTTCTGAGCACGTGACGTGCTCTTTTTCTTTATCTACTTTTAGGAGAGTCAAAATCATGGAACAGCATAGCTTTCAAGCAGATGCCAAACAAATCTTACGTCTTGTAACCCACTCTATTTACTCGGAAAGAGAAGTCTTCTTGAGAGAATTGCTCAGTAATGCCAGCGATGCTCTCGATAAAGCCCGAATCTTATCTCTAAAAGGAGATGATATTGTCGCTGTCGAAGAACCAGCGATACGCGTTCACTTCAATGAAGAAAACAGTGTTATCGTTATTGAAGATGACGGAATCGGTATGACAGAAGATGAACTCGTTGAGAATCTCGGTACCATCGCGCAAAGCGGCACCAAAGCCTTCGCCGAGAAATTGGAAAGCGCATCCGATATGGAAAGCTTAATCGGTCAATTTGGAGTCGGATTTTACTCTGCTTTCATGGTAGCAGACAAAGTAGAAGTTGAAACTCTATCCGCAAAGTCCAACGAAAAACCTCTGTGCTGGATCTCCGAAGGTGGGGACAGCTACAGTATCGGCGAAGGCTCAAAGGAAACGCGCGGAACAACCATAAAGCTTCACATCAGAGAGG
>JAYYRF010000767.1:0-2907 GCA_036127535.1 Myxococcota bacterium
CGCAGAAGACAATGACTTGAGCAAAGAAGAAGGAGAAGCCATCTCCAAAAACGTGGACAAGTACTCGAGAAGCTTGGCCAACTCCGCAGAGCAATTCCTACCCATCTTAATCTTGTTGGCGATCGTCGCACTTGTGATCTATCGTTTACCGAAGGTAGAAGACGTGAAGCATTCGCCGGCCTATTTGCGACGCAGGGTAATGAATTGGCTACCGATGGGTCTGATTTACGCTTTTTTATACATGGGACGATACAACCTCACCATCGGTAAGAACGAGTTTGCCGATCTGTGCCTCATGTCCAATTCGGATTTTGGGGTCATATTCGGTATTGGAACGCTGGTCTACGGCTTCTCTTTCCTGATCAACGGGCCGATTACGGATAAATATGGCGGGAAGATTGCCATCTTGGTCGGTGGCGCTGGTTCCGCGCTGATGAATCTTCTAATGGGGCTTGTAACACTGGAAGTGATTACCTCTCAAGGATCCATGGGAGCGGTGACCCAAACCATCAATACGGTTGCCATGCCGTTGTTCTCTCTGTTTGGGGCTTTCCGAGGACTCTTTGGATTAGAGTCCGGCGATTTAGCGGCTTCTCCTCTGCTTCCATCACTCTCCATGCTGTACGGCCTTAATATGTACTTCCAAAGCTTTGGTGCCGTTGCCATCGTCAAGGTCAATGCACCGTGGTTCCACGTGCGCGAACGGGGCGTTTTCGGAGCCATCTTCGGCATCTTGATTTCTTTGGGCGTGTATTTTGCCTACGACATCAACGGATTGATCGTATCCTTTTTCCCAACGCAATGGGTATTCTTTTCTCCAGCCGTTATGCTTGGACTCTTTTGGGTCATTTGTCTCTTGGTCGTTAAGAATAGCCCCCAAGATGCAGGCTATGAAGACTTTGATACCGGTGACGCATCCTCGGGTGATACCGGTCCTCAAAAAAGCGCATTTGAGGTCTTCAAAATGATGCTTCAAAACCCGGTGATCATGACGATTGCATGCATCGAGTTTTGTTCGGGATTCCTTCGACAAGCGATTATGCAATGGTACATCATCTTCGCGAAAAACGTGGGCATCATGGATCAATTTGTTGCGAGCAATTGGGGCCTCTTGCTCTGCTGTGCCGGTATCTTGGGCGGTATGTTTGCGGGTGTGATTTCCGATCATGTTTTCAATTCTCGAAGAGGGCCTGTTGCCGCGGTTCTGTACGGAGGAATGTTGGTCGGATCGATCATCATGTGCTTTGTTTTGGGCAGCAGCGCATTGGGCTGGCTGGTTATTTTCATGTCGTTGTGCGTTATTGGCGTACACGGAATGCTTTCGGGCACGGCATCCATGGATTTTGGTGGAAAGAAAAACGTTGGTATTGCGGTAGGAATTATAGACGGCTTTGTCTATCTGGGAACGGCGATCATGTCCTTCTGGTTTAGTTGGCGGTTGCCCGACGGTGATGCAGCAAAGGATCCGGCAAACTGGATCGAGTGGCCCATTTGGATGATACCGATTTCCCTGATCGGATTGTTGCTCGCGACGCGGGTTTGGAATGCAAAGCCCAAAGGCAAAGGAGCCCAAAAGGAACCGACGGAGTCCGAACCGGAACAATCCGCGCAGTAACGTCTTCGAGTGCGTTCAGCACCTCGTTACCTCTTGCGCGGAGGCACCTTTTTCGAGCGATGCTTGGGTTTCATCGTATGGATATTGGACGGCATGCTCGGAAGATTGAGGCGGTGGAAACCATCGCTCTTTCGAATTCCCTTTGGCCACGTCCATTTGGGAAGGGGGTACGACGTCCTTTGATTCCAACCGTCAAAGGACCAAACCGATATGCCCTTTTCCTGCAAGATGGGCTGGCCAAACATTTGGTTGTTGAGGTTTCGGTAGGCGATGACGAGGTTGGCTAGCGGACGGGGGAACAGTTCGGGATCCAAAACGAAAACATCGATCCCCAAGTCTCTCAAGGCCTGCATGTCCTGCTCTTGGAAGGAAAGCGTGCCGTCTTCGGCCTGTTCCAGCATTTGGAGTCCGCTCAGGTAGGAATTCCCCTCGACGAAAGCATCCCATTTTTGTGGGCGAACCCGATCGACCCACATTGCATGACCCGTCAAAAGTTGCTTTTTGTGATAAAGTTGCTGGATTAAATGGGTTTGAGAGTGGGATATTTTGGGAGAGAGAGGGGGTTGGAGAATGGCTTGGATATCTTGTTGGGACAATTCCGGATAGACGGGTGGGGGGAGCTTGACCGTTGTTACGGCGACGGAAAAGGGGACATTTCCTTGGATTCGCAGTGAAATGGGAATACTCAGGGCGATAAACAGTCCGATCCAGATACGCTTCTTCTCCGCGATGGAAGCGAGGAAGACGGCACTGCCGGAGGCTGCGAGAAGCGGCCACGCAATGTCGTAAAGAGCAAGATGTCGAGAAGGCCACCAAAACCGTTTTGTCGCAGGGTGCAAGGAGTAGATCCATTCAAATAGGAACGCTTTATCCCCCATCGCGAGTAGGGTAAAAAAGATCAGGAGAACCAGAGAACTGATCGACGCGAGGGAGGGTTTTTCTTTGCGAAGGTAAAAAAGAGGCGCGCAAGAGAGCAGCAATACGGGGAGCGCTTGCAGAAAGCCGATGGTCTTTCCGTGTCGTGCAAGAAAGGGAAGGGTGAAGGGTAGGGAGTCGTGGCTCGCTTCCTTTGAGGGAAAGAGCGTTTCTCCGGTGCCGGGAATACTGCTCCAGTGCGATATGAACAGCCAAAGTACGGGAGCGACCAGTATAAGGGAGAGGCTTGTGGAGAGTACAAGAGATTTCCATGGAAGCTTTCGCGTGCGAATCCATTGGCACAGGCAGATGAGAAGCGCACTCCAAAACAGAAACCAGCCGTAGTACCAGTACCCGACAGCGGTAAGGGCTGCGAA
>JAYYRF010000768.1:0-2898 GCA_036127535.1 Myxococcota bacterium
CGTAATGCCATATTACGTCTCCGCTCGCAACTGGTACCATTTGAGATTCCTTTGGAACTGCCTGAGGAACCCTATTCGGAAGAGAAGCTTCATCTTTACCAAAAGAAAGTAGAGATACAGCGAGGATACGGACAAAAAGCCCGAGACTTAAACGATTGGGGGCGCACATTTGGTATTGGAAGCTTTGGATTTAAGCAGCCCTACGGCGAGGAAACTTTCACCGCGGCCATTGAAATACAAACGCAGCAGCAAGCGTTAATGGAACGATTACACCCACTCTTGGTACGTGCGAAGGCAATTCGTTTTACCCCAGCCGAAATACCCAAACCTCTTTCTTCGGAGTGGATAGAATCCTTTGGACATCTTTTACATGAGCAAGAAGAGTTCAGTATTGAATTTAGTCTCTTGGTTGCGAAGATAAAGGAATTTGAACTGCCCATTGAAATACCCCCACTTCCGATCAATAACGCAATCGTTCGAGAATTAGAGTCTCGTGTCGAGAACGAAATCGCTCATCTGTCCGAGCAGGAAAATGCAGTCGCCATCGAAGCGACCGAGGAAGTGAGCCAAATCCTTGAGGAGCCTCATAAAGCCGCTTCGAACCGAGTTCTACCTCTCTTGATCGGTTTTTTACTGATGGCTCTCTTGATTGCATTGGTAGTATTGGCTTCAGGGGGAGTGTAATGAAGCCCAATCCGAAGTGGAATGCAATGGTTATGATCGTTACGCCCATTTTGATTGTGGGGCTGTTACAAGGCGGTTTGTACCAGCGTGTCATTTACCTCAAGAAAAAATTAGAGTTTGAGAACATTCCCTATCCATTGCCCGTTTTTCCCTATGGCGAAACGGAGGTGCAAAAGGCCGAGAAAGAAGTGGAGATTTTAATCGAAGAGGCACAAGAAAAAAAAGAACTGATAAAAAAAGCGCTTCAATATAACATTGAACTACCCAAACCGGCTTCTATAGAAGAATGGCAGAGGATTGTACGGGAAGAAGGAGAGCGAAAGTATCTCTTATCTAAGACAAAGGCTCTTTTGGAGGAGATGAAAATCCAAATCTCAGAGAAGATGTTTTCAGTCGAAGAACACCCGAAGATATGGTATTCCGCTCTAACGAATCTAAATGTGAAGCCGGTTTCAAATAACAACACTTCCTTTGTTATCATGCAAGCGGAGATGACCTACGCACTTCGGTCGCTGTTGGAAAAAGTGCCATTGGAGGACAACACTTTGCTCAATCGCCCCATTCAAGTTGATATTGAACACGCCTATCGTTTGGCAGATGTTCTTTCTGACTGGAGCGATGTGGAAATGTGCTACGAGAATTGTAAGAAAATTCCCTGTATATCAGACAGTAACTGTCTCGGTTGGAGGCTTCCAAAACGGTCTGAATGGTTATCTGCTCGAGGTGATATAGATCAGAAATGGACATATATGTCATGGTTGGCCACAAGTTTGGATGTACCACAGCCAATATCCATGAAAGCTCCCAACCAAAATGCAATTCATGATATTTTGGGCAATGTTTCTGAATGGGTGGAAGAGGGCAATGCCATGGGTGGTGACTATACGAGCTCTTTGGAAGATGCTTTGGATAATCAGGGTAAAACTGTTGAACGAGCTGGTGTACGGCTTGTTCGTATTCAGGAGAATCCATGAGATCTCTTCTTTGTTACGTCTTTCTTCGACTCTTTCGCATCATCGTAATATTTCTTTGTCGTAGATTTATTCCTCTATTTTGTGTTACTTATAATGAACGACCAAGTCGTATGAGGTTGATTTCTTATGCCCGCTGAGGATACAGAGCGAGAAATGGTAGCGGAAAACAATAAAGCATCTGAAGAAGCTTCCGAGTCCGTGGTTTCAGAAGTCATGTCGAAGGAGCCTTCCGAAGACTCGAGCGAGGATATCGATACAGCAGAACTTGGAGTGCCGACCGAGGTTTTACCCGAACCCGAGGAAGAGCCCATTGATCAAGAGGTATCCCAGGCAAAGGCACTCAAAAAGATTGCATCATACATCGGCTGGAACGTATCCATAAAGAAAATTCTCTACAGTGGACTCGAACGATTTGAGAACGCTTTATACAAACAGTTTTTGCTACACAAAGACTCGCAAAAACTCATATATGGCTATAGAATCCTCGATAAAACAGATGTTAAGTTCTCTCCCCCCTACAAGGGCACCCGAATCGCAAGAAAGCTCGCACAACTTCGAGCGCAAGAACACGACTTGTCAGAAGAGAACTACTTGAAGGGGCTTCAACGTCTATCAAAGAAACTGGACGTTCCCCTGTCAGATGATTTGAAGAATGAAACGAACAAAGATGTCTTGTTGGAAAAGTTTTATTTTCGATTTAGCTACCGAAACATATCTAAACTAGCTGAAAAGTATCAATGGAGTGATTACGACATTCCGAACGATACCCTTAGCGATCGCCAGCTTTTTAATACAGTCAAAGAACTATTGCTCTTCGAAATGCGTTCTTATATTAAAGATGAAATCAAGCATCTTGCTGCTACGCATAGTTTTCAAGTACCCAAGTCGGATGAAATCCTTCAAAACACAGACTTGGCAAGCTTGATCGTAGAAAATGAGAAGTTACAAGAGCAGAGATCTCTTGGACAAAAGCTATTGAACGGTCAAAAGTTGTTATCCAACGACGAATTGGAAAAGCTTGGTAATCCCACCTTCCCCTTGAAATCAGAAAAGGTGGAGGAGTACTTGGGTACAATCCACCATCGTTTGGCAATGATTACGGAGGAAAAACGAAAAAAAGAGAGTATTTACCGGTTGGTGCGCATCGGCTTGACCTCTGTTCTTACCGTTTGGATAGGCCTTTGGGAGATTCAACTCTTTTCGGATATACAATCTCTACAACTCCGCGGTGCAGAAATAG
>JAYYRF010000769.1:0-6382 GCA_036127535.1 Myxococcota bacterium
CTCAAGGGTGAACATATCGGATTTTTGGAGATAAATCGCACCACCATGTGCCTCAACAGCACTTTTCCCCTTCGACAGAGAAACATTGCGACAAAAGCGATTTTGACGAATTCGAATCTGCTTCGATGCATCGACGAACACTGCACCACCAAAACGCTCCAAAACATTTGAAGGACCTTGGGCCGCATTGTTCCAAAAAGTGCTGCCCTGAATGTCCAAACGAAGGAGGCCATAGGCATACAGAGCCCCTCCCGTCAGTTCGGCACGATTGCTCAAAAAGCGACTCTTTTGAATGCGCAATGTGCCTTGTTGATTGAAATATGCATGTACGGCACCACCCACCCCCGTGCGCGAAGAGCCCGCTGTATTCTGTTCGAAGAGAACGTTATCGAGGAGCAAAGAGCCAAAGGGATTTTCTTTCATGCCAATGGATAAGGCTCCTCCGTAAACGGCAGATTCATTTTCTGTAAACGAGCCTCCGCGAATATCTAATTCTACCGCACCCGCTTCATTTCGAGAAGCTGCATAAATGGCACCGCCAGCGCCCGTTCGAGAACGATTCCCATGAAAAGAGGTATTTTGAAGGTCAACCGTACCCCCAACGTCATACAAAAAAATTCCGCCCGCGTGAGACGAAGCATCATTGTCTTGGATGACTGAATCCCGTATCGAAATACGACTTTGACCACGAACGTACAGGGCTCCTCCCGTACCCGCACCAACGGGTGCGTGGTTGGAAAGAAGACGACTGTTCGAAACCGTCAAGGATAGGTAACCTTGTCGTCTACTTTGTTGCGCATAGATGGCCCCTCCTTTTCCCTGGCTCGAATTCTCTTCGAAGAGTGAATCTTGAATGCTCACAGAGGAATCATCTCGCAAGGATAAAGCACCACCCATGCCACCTGAAATGACCTGATTCTTGACAAACTCACTCGAGTTCAACGTCAAAGTCGCCCCTTCCGTTGCATAAATCGCCCCCCCCACCACCGATGCGTTGTCTTCAAAGCGTGTTCCTTGAATGCGTGCGACAGCATTTTTTCGCAGTTGAATCGCACTGCCATAGCTCCCTTGGTTGCTGAGAAAGACAGAATCCTTGAGTGCGGCCTCCGCCCCGTCCAAATACAAGGCAGACGTTTTTGCCTTTTTGTTTCCCAATCCCTCAAAACGAACCCGATCGAGAAGAACCTTTGCCGTCTTACCAACCGCATATACGCCACCAGAATCCGTATTGGAAAGATTCACCGCGGTCAATTCAAACGTTCCTTGGGTTACGGTAAACATATACTTGCACCTCTTCTTTCCTTGTAGGCGAACCGACTCACGACCAACGATTTTAATATCTTTGGCGACCTCAGCGCATACATTGCTTTGGTTTTCTACAATCTCGATCACATCTCCCGGTTGAGCCACGTCCAGTGCCCGACGCAAGGAATACCCTTCCGAGCCTACTTGAATTGGCTTCGACCAAGCGATCGACAAAATAAATACCCACATTTTTTCACCTTTCCTAAAATTGTCTCACAGAATTAATGTTCCCATAACAATTTTAGGCTATTGGTGGTTTTCATTATGGAGAAAGTATGAAATATGTTGTCTTTGTCGCCCCCTTTGTTGGCTCAACGATGCTGCGATGCCTACAAGCCTTTTTAAAACTGAAGCAAGTCCGACTGGGCATCATTACCCAGCAGCCATATGAGAGACTGCCCAAAATCGTGCAAAACGCTCTAAAAGACCATTATCAGATTCAAAATTGTTTGGATCAAAATCAGTTATCGATTGCGACCCAGGCCTTTGTGAAGGAATGGGGACGCGTGGATAGACTCATTGGGTATCTAGAGCATCTACAACTACCGCTCGCCCAAGTGCGCTCTCAACTGGGCATCCACGGTATGAAGGCGGATGTAGCCAAACGATTTCGCGATAAAAACGCCATGAAAGAACAACTTCGTCAGGCGGGGCTCCCTGTGGCCAAACAGGCCAAAATCCACAACGCAGAAGACGTATTTGAATTTATCGATCGCTGTAATTATCCCATTGTACTCAAACCACTGGCGGGGGTCGGCTCCAAAAACACCATGCGCATTCAAAACGAGGATGAGCTGTATGCTGCCTTAAACATATTGATGCCCTCCCAAACAAATCCAGTGCAAGCGGAGGAGTTCATTCAAGGAGAGGAGCATACGATGGAAACCGTTTTTATCGACGGAGAATGCGTGTGGCAGTCATCCACCTACTACCTGCCTGGGCCGCTCAAGGTCATCGAAAATCCATGGATACAATACTGCGTTCTTTTACCGAAGGAGCAGATGCGTCCACACGCAAAGCAATTCTCCACCCAAAATATTCATGCATTGCAAGCTTTGGGGCTTCGCACCGGTCTTTCACATATGGAATGGTTCCTTCGAGAGAAAGACCCTCCGCAGTTGGTGTCGGAGGTCGGAGCTCGTCCACCGGGGGTAAACATCATGCCCCTGATGAGTCTTGCCCATGATGTAGATATGTGGGACAAATGGGCCGAACTGATGGTACATGAAACGTGGGAGATGCCCAAACGATCCTTTGCCGTTGCCTCCGCATTCTTGAGAGCCCAAGGGAGTGGAAAAACAATTCAGCGGATCGATGGAATCCAAGAAATTCAAAGACAACTCGCTCCTTTGATCGCTGCGTCTTCTCTGCCCCAAATTGGACAACCACGCTCCTCTCATTACGAAGGGGACGGATGGATTATACTGAAGCACACGGATACCAAAGCCCTGGTTGATGCCCTTCGCAAAGTCATCACCACAATCCGTATTACGTCATAGATGTTGCTCCCGAAGACTCATCCAGCAATGCTTTGACCCTTTGCTCATTTAAGGAAGTCCCCACTGCACAAAGGAATCCAGCATCCCTTTGGAAAGGGCTCCAAACAATTCAGATCACAATCTTGGTTTTCCCGTTATATTGGCCTTTCGTTATCTTCAACAATGTCGCTCTTGAATCCTTTTCACGTTCGTATCTTTGTTGCTATATATTGGAGTCCCTATGCGTATCACATCCGGCGGTCATGCTTTTTGGTATATTGAAAGTGATGCGGGCAGGATTCTCCTAGATCCTGTCTTTACGGATCCCTTCGAACAAGGTACCGTAACCGCGTGCCCCAGCCGTTCGATGGATATCGATAAGATTCCGGAGCACGATCTCTTGTATCTATCCCATCGGCATCTCGACCATTTTCACATCCCCACACTAAAAAAATTATCGAAAGACAAGCCCGTGATGGCACCCGACGACAAGCTGACCTTACTCAGCCTGAAAGAACTTGGGTTTCAAGATATACGACCCATGCGTCCGTTCGAAGAGCAAATCTTACACCAAAACGATACGAGTCTTCGACTCATACCCACACCCAGCGTGTCGGAGACCTTTGTAGAGTATGGACTTCTCGTCATAGAAGAGAAAGAGGGAAAGAAGACGCGCACATTGCTCAACCAGGTGGATACCCCCCTCTCAGAAAGCACCATTCGCGAAATCAAAGCCCGCAGTCCTGAAATTGATGTTCACCTTGCGATGTTCGCCAGTCAAGATTTTGGATGGTTCCATGCACAAGCCTCTCAAATCGCAGAGACCTATACACAAAACCTTCATGCGGCCATGCAAATTGGAGCCAAACTCGTCGTACCTGCATCCGCTGGTTTTCGCTTCGTCGACCGATACGATTACCTCAATGCCATTTTATTCCCCATCCCCCGCGAACGCTTTATGACTGACATTCAGTCCTTGTGTCCCGACGCCACAAGCGTCCCCATTAATCCAGGTGATGTCATTGAACTCGAGGACACCCTCGAAATCAAACGCCAAAGCGCAGCCTTCATCAAAATGTTGGCAGAGGACTCGCACCGAATCAATCACGACCCAACGGTATCTGTCCCGGAACTCGTAGACCACAATCTATCGGGCTACCCTTTGGCACACCTAAGCGGATTTGCTTCAGCAGTCATTGAACAAGGATTGGTCGCCTATCTGCAAACGTCCATACACAACGGAGAAAAAGACGTTTTGGATTACTGCAACCATCACGCTGTTTTTCGCATACACGTCATTTTTCCCGACGGAACGAAGGTATGGAATTTCATTTTTCAACCCGACGGTTTTCAACTCGCCAAAGGGGACTATCCAAAACCCCCTGATTTTATCTATAAAATCACCTCTTCTGCCCTTTTGGATCTGTGCGAGGGAAAGAAATCCGTGTGGGCGGTTCGTCCGGAAACGCGGCGCTGGTCTCGCCTTCTCTCTCCTCAAAACACCGTACTGGGCTTGCGAACCTTGGAGATTGAACTACAAAATCTGCTGACCCATTTCATATTGGGTATGCAGATTCGCATGCACGGAGAGTCAAAGGCCATGCTGAAGTACTACGGACTGTGCTAATCCGTTTCGAGCGGCATGTTTGCCAGCACCCACACCAAGCTAACAACCGCCGCCGTATCTTTTTGTAGATTCTTGAGTTCGATTTTATCGATGGTATCTGCGTGTGTATGATGGATCGGCCAATAATTCGTCGTATCCATTCGAAGCCCAAATCCAACCGTACCGGTTTTGACCAATTGACCGACATCCGCACCGGAATACCCTTCTTGGAAGTCACCAAGACCCAGCGATTGGAGCGACGCCTCTAGGTGTGGCATCCAAGAATCGATACCTGGATGTTCTTCTGGTAACTGATAGCTAAAATACATGGGAGCCCCGGCACCAATATCGGCTTCAATGGCGGCCAAGTGACGCTCTCCCCTCTCATTGGCATAGGCCTTGGCACCCGCCAAACCGTTCTCTTCGTTGCTGTATAGTATGGTACGAATCGTCCGCTTCGGTCTTTGTTCTTGCTGTGCGATGACCCGCGCTGCATCGAGCACAATGGCGCATCCCGCTCCGTCATCTTGCGCCCCTTGCCCAACATCCCAAGAATCCAAATGACATCCCATAACAACAATTTGATCGGGACGGTCTGCGCCCAATATATCGCCAATCACGTTGGAGGTCGGTATATTATCTTCCTCTTGCGATTCTAAGAATAAAGACAACCGCAACGGTTTACCCCTTTGTTGATACCGAGCAAAGCGCTCTGCATCTTCCAGCGTGATTGCCGCGGCCGGTATTTTCCAATCCTCGTTGTATCGAGTGGAACCGGTATGAGGTGTATACAAGGAAACCGGCCCAACGGATCGAACCAATGCGGCCACCGCCCCCTTCTCCGCTGCACGGGTTGGTCCTTGGGTACGGTAGGCAACGGTTTCTCCATAGTTGGTAAATGGAACATTAAAAACAACCATCTTTTCCCGTACATCCACGGTTTCGAGCTCATCGAAACTGGAAAGAACAACAGCATCGGCCTCAATCCCAGAAGGAGGGGTAGAAATACCCATTCCCAATCCCAAAACACCCAAGGATTCTTGGCGAGGGGAAATCATGGTGAGTCGCTCCTCTCCTCGTTTCCAATACTTGACGCGGATGGGATGTTTCTCCACGTTTTCCAGTCCGATATTCCGCATCGTTTTCACACCCCAGTCAACGGCTTGCTCAAAGCGTGGTGATCCCGCAATACGGTTACCTATATCGTCGCAGAGCTCCACCAACATGGACATCCCTTGGGTAGAAGAGAGCGCTTCTTTTTGCATCGTTAGAATCATGGGATCGACGGTGGTAGCTGTTTCTGCAGTCGGGGTTGCGACTGTCTTAACAGAGTCTGTGGAACAGGATAAGAATAAAAGAGAGGGCAACATCTGAGAATCCTTTGAAGGAGTATCCCGATTCTGAATGCTGTAAACATAGATTTGAATACGATTTCAACGCAAAGTCTTGCCCCACTGGCAAAAACATTTTAAGTGAAATTTAGAACATTGGGTAGGGACATGTACATCATAACCGCTATAGTTCTCGTCGTACTGATTGTGTTGTTGCTTCTTTGGAGATGGAGGCGGAATCTTCATTTTCACGCCTTGGCGACGAAGGAAGAGCATCTTCACGAAATATTGTCTCAGATCCATAGCATGAAAGACGAACTCAAACAGAGCGAGACACCAGAGAAACAAACCCTCTTCCGTACCACCGAAGAGAAAATGGTCATGACCTACATTACTTCGTTGAGACCCAACGGCAAAATCGTGCACAGCCTCTCTCTATCTCAAGAGCGTCTCCCCATTCGGAGCGCCGCCTTGATAAGCCTGCTCATTGTCACCTATTTTGATAAGAGAGACGCATGGAACCACACCCTTAAAATTTCAGTCAACGACATGAAAATGGTCATCTATCATTTTTTTGTCGATATGGAACCGGATGAGCATCGTGCCCATCTGAACTCTACATAAGGTTCGCTCGAAACCTTGCTCGAACAACTAGAGGAGAT
>JAYYRF010000770.1:0-5828 GCA_036127535.1 Myxococcota bacterium
GTGCAACAGACAGTGGCACCGGAAGCCTCATCGATCCGAGTGCCATCGGACTCGACGAAACATGGATCTGTTCTGTCACACCCTATGATAACGACGAATACGGTACAACTCTTCAAAGTAGCTCGCTCATCGTTCCCCAATGGACCGGCATAAGAGAATTTAGCACCTGTGGACAAACCGGCTCTGAAGGACCATCGCAAAGTGACTGCGATAGCCTCTACAGCGGGAGCACCTTGGAGTCTGAGATCGTAGTCGATAATGGAATCCAAAAATGGGTGGCTCCGCGCAGCGGCATTTATTCGATTGAAGTAATGGGTGCTGCTGGTGGCAATAGCAACAGCGGAATCGGTGGTGCCGGTTCGTACATGAGCGGTGAATTTCGAATTGACGTCGGAACGGAACTCTATGTTATCGTCGGACAAGAAGGAGACAACGCTGGAAGCACCGGTGGAGCTGGTGGCGGTGGTGGAACCTTTGTACTGGAAGCGGACGGAACACCGTTGATCATCGCCGGCGGTGGTGGTGGAGCTGCATCCTATCAATCCTACATCGTAGACGGACTCGACGCACCTCTGACAGAAAGCGGCGCCAATGGAAACAGCGACGACCATCTGATGGGTGGTATCGGCGGGAGCAACGGCCTCGGCGGCGGCGGAAGCATTGGCTCCGGCGGTGCTGGTTTACTCGGAGATGGAGGCGGAAGCTTCCCCGGACTCTCTTATGCAAATGGATTACTCGGTGGAAGTGCAGCCACATTTGGCGGCTTTGGTGGCGGAGCAGGCTCGGATCCCAGTCACGGCCCTGGTGGTGGTGGTGGATACTCCGGTGGAGGCGCCGGTGAATTCATCCATTACTATGGCAGCGCCGGCGGCGGTGGTTCTTACAACAGCGGCCAAAACCAAAACAATCAAAGCGGTGTTGGAGAACAAGAAGGACGAGTATTCATCAACTTTATCGAATAGACCTCTTCCCGATCAAAAGGCCTGCATGCTACAGTATGCGGGTCTTTATTTTTTTACTCCGCTTGCCCGTCTGGACGAAGCGCTCCAAATGCTTACGCGCCTTTTTTTTCCGAAGCTTGTAGAGGAGTAAACGTTTCTTACCGCACTTTACATATAGAACTGGCCCCTTGCAAACCCCCATGCACTTGCCTTTTGTAGCCTTCGGCAAAAGCGCACGGAGCTTCTTGTGAGCCTTTTTGCGTTTGCGACATGCTTTTCCGTGACAAATTACGAGCTTTGCTGGGATGGCATTGGAGCTCTTCGACATGATGATGTCCGCAATCAATCTTGTGGTTCGTTTTCCGGTGGATTTTCCGCGTCTTCAGATGGTGCGGAGTCTTCTTCAGATGGTGCGGAGGCCTCTTCGGATGGTACAGGGGCCTCTTCGGATTCCGGCGCCTCTCCTTCCGGCTCTTCGGTTGAGGACTCTTCTGCAGAATCCGGCTCTTCATCGGTCTCCGGTGCTGGAGGCGCTTCTTCCGGTGTCGAAGTGTCGGTCGCATCTTGGGGTGTAACCGGTGTCTCGACTTCTTCGATCGGCGCAGAGTCATTTTCATCGGATTGATCGAGCACATCGATGCTATCGATGTCTACTTCTTCGGGTTCTACCTGTTTCTCAACATAAAATTCTACGCGACGATTTTGTGCACGTCCAACGGGAGATCGATTGCTGGCAATGGGTCGTTGTTCACCAAAACCAACCGCTTTTAAACGCTCTGCTGCAATTCCTTGCTGGGTCAAAAAGTCTACAACGGCCTTTGCACGGGATTCGGAAAGCTGGATATTATATTGGTTATCACCCAAGGAATCGGTGTGTCCTTCTATGCGAATCAACACCAGTTCCGGATGATCTTGCATGACCTCGGACACTTCCGTCAAAAGATCGTAGGAATTATCCAAGATCTGCTCGCTATCTTGACCAAAATAGACCTTCCCATCTATGGTGATTCGCCCCTCTTGAATACGAGCTCGTGCCTCTTCCAGGGTCACCAGCGCCTTGTTTGGCACCCCCTCTTGCACTTCTACGTTCACCGTTTTTCGCCGGTAACCAGGGGCTCGTACAATTACCTCACCGACTCCTACGCGTACTCGAGCAGAACGACTACCGGGAATGTTACTCGGCATACCTTTACCGACCGACGTCCAAATCGAACTGGGAAGCTCCTCTTCTTCCTGGTTTTGAACGACAACGCGAAGTTCCGACAGGATCGCCATCATCGGCAATGAGATCTCGTACAGATCTGTGTCCGGTACATCTATCTCCATCAGTAACTCTTTGTATCCGGGGGCAGCGGCAGCCAAAGCATAGGTTCCGCCAAACGCCTCAAAGGAATCTGTTGCGTTTCCTACTTGCCCCTCAAACTGCCATTTAAAGTTCTGAACCTCCACGCCAAACTGATCGACCCCTTTCAACACAATTTTGGTTGGTTCGGGACAACCATCTTCGTCCGCGATTCCGTCTCGATCTTCCGCTTCTTGTGGACAAGCATCCTTGCGATCTATAACCTTGTCGCCATCGGTATCCTTAACCGGAGCGGGTTCGTACGATATGGCCAAAATACCTCGGGCAGAGGGAGTCGATATCGCTTCGTTGAGCCCCATACCCAATCCACCACGAATTACCCACGCATCTTCCAACGAAAATCGTCTCCAAGCCCCAAAGAGTGCTTCAAATGGCGAAGACGCTACGTTTCCAAAATCAGCATACGCAAAGGCCGCATACAATTCTGTACTTAATCCGAATCGCTCGTCTACATGATACGCCATACCGAGCTTGGTGAAAAATTGCGGTCCCCAAGAGACATTTTCCAACTCAACCGTCGGTTGTTGTCGATGCCCTATATTCAGGGCGACAATCGTAGGTCCAAAACGCTTGTCGATGTCGAGCTCTGCGTCGAATTGAATCCCCTCTGTTCCAAGACCGACATTCATCGCCGACGTTGGCAACGTACCTCGTACAGCCAAAGCGGCTCCCAGCGGTAACTCTTCTCGATTTGAAAGCTGAAGTTTTGAATCGATCCAGATGTCTCCAATACCACTTTGTGACGACTCCAAACCGTTGAGCGTTCGCAAATACAGCGGAATCCCGAGACCGATCTGGAAGGGACCAATGCTGTATGAAGACAAAAGATCCAATTCTAGTACGTCGTTTAAGATACGGACACGCTCCCCGCGATAGTTTTGATACGAAAGCGGATCTTTCGTGTAGACAAACATATTTCGAAAGGAAAATGTTTTGCTGTGGGCTACACGCGTTTCATTGACCCAAAGCATATCTTGACGACCCAAAGCCGGCCGAAAGTTCTGAACGTTGAACTGTGGAATGTTCCCATCAGTAAAGACTTCTTGTGCGTGCAAGTCAAAGGATAAAAGAGCCAGTAACATCATATTCAACCTCTACTTTCTGCGTCTATTGAATAACAAGCCCAAAACCCCCAAAAGGGCAAGCCATGTGCTCGACTGTTGTTGTGTCGAAGAGCAGCCACCAATATACTGGCCTTTCGGATAACTCGAAGCATCCAGCGGATCACTCGCATATTCTTGCTCTTCAAAATCGGAGAACTGATCTTCATCGCTATCCGCATTGTTTGGATCGGTACCCAATGCTATCTCTTCCGCATCCCCCAAACCATCACCGTCGCTATCTGCATTGGTCGGATCGGTTTGATAAGTCGCCTCCTCTGCATCGGAAAGCGTGTCTCCATCGCTATCGGCGTCCGCGGGATTACTCCCCTGTGCAACCTCATCACAATCGCTCAAACCATCTTGGTCTGCATCCGCTTGTAGAGGATCCGTTCCGTATTGAACTTCTTGTCCATCGGAACATCCGTCTTCATCGCTGTCGAAAAGACTGGGGTCGGTTTCAAATTCATCGACCTGACCATTTTGATTTTGATCTTCGTCGGAGTCTTGTAATCCGTCTTCATCGCTGTCCATCGATGTCGGATCGGTTTGAGAAGCGGGGTCGGCGTCTGCCGTGAAGATCAGCTCGTCGGTATCACTGGATTCCGGCGTATCTAATCCTTGTTCAAGACCATCAGAGAGGCCGTCACCATCACTATCGAACTGCGACGGATCGGTCTCTGTTGGGTCTACACCACCATCACCATCCAAGTCCTCTGTACCATCGAGCAAACCGTCATCGTCACTGTCCGCATCCAACGGATCGGTTTGGCTAACCGGGTCGGCATCGGGAGTGAAAAATAACATATTGGTGTCTGCGGATTGAGGAACCCCCAAGCCGCGTTCCTGACCGTCGAGTAAACCGTCGTTATCTGTATCCGGGTTGAGTACCGAGGTTTCGTTGGCATCGTTTGAACCATCTAAATTGCTATCTTCTGCACCATCGAGCAAACCGTCATCGTCGCTGTCCGCATCCAACGGATCGGACACGATAAGCGGATCGCTGTCGGGAACAAAGATCGTCATATCCGTATCCGCAACCCCCTCTGTTATGCCTTGCTCTGTACCATCTTGAAGCCCGTCACCATCCGTGTCTGGTGTCGTTGGATCGGTTTCAAGTAAGTCGCGTCCTCCGTCTGCGTCGAGGTCTTCAAAACCATCAGGAAGACCATCGTCATCACTGTCCGCATCATAGGGAATGGTCGTAGACAACGGATCTACATCGGCCCGAAACAAATAAATGAGCGTGTCGCTTCCTTGTGGAGAGGTCAAACCGCGCTCTGTTCCGTCGAGTATACCGTCACCGTCACTGTCGCTCTCTTGTGGATTCGACTCCATCGGTCCAACCGTTCCATCCGCATCAAGATCTTCTGCACCGTCGAGTAAACCATCGTCGTCGCTGTCATCGTCAAGGGGATTGGTCGTTGTAGAAGAGTCTTGGTCGGCCATAAATATCGCCGTATCGGTGTCGGCAGAGGTCGCAGCCGCCAAGCCCGTCTCCAAACCATCTTGTAAGCCATCGTTATCAGAATCTAAACTGGTTGGATCCGTACCCAAGGTCAATTCTTCACCGTCGAGAAGACCATCATCATCGCTATCTGCATCAAAAGGGTCACTTCCCAAAGCTGTCTCTGCACTATCCGGAATCCCATCTTCGTCAGAGTCAGTACCGCTGGGATCGGTTTCACCGACATCGATGCGGCCGTTTTGATTGCTGTCTTCCACACCGTCTGCATCTCCATCACCATCGGTGTCCGCTACAAGGGGGTCTGTCGTCGTAGAAGGGTCTTGATCGGCCGTGAATATCGCCGTATCGGTGTCGGCGGAGGTCGCAGCCGCCAAGCCCGTCTCCAAACCATCTTGTAACCCGTCACCATCGGTATCTATATTGTTCGGGTCAGTACCCAAGGTCGATTCTTCACCGTCGAGAAGACCATCGTCATCGCTATCCGCGTCTGTAGGATCAGTACCATCAGAGACTTCGCTTCCGTCGGAGAGACCATCACCGTCGCTATCCACGCTAATCGGGCTGGTTCCCAAGTTTTGCTCATCACAGTCATCGATACCGTCGCCGTCCGTATCCGCACTGAGGGGATCAGAGCCGATGTTATTCACTTCCTCTCCGTCAGAGCATCCGTCTCCGTCGCTGTCGGCTACATTTGGGTCTGTTTCACCGACGTCGATTACGCCATTGAAATCGACGTCTTCCTCTCCGTCAGAGAGCCCGTCACCGTCACTGTCAGCTACATTTGGATCCGTTGTCGTACCGGGATCGCCATCTGCAGTGAATACACTGGTATCGGTATCAGCAGATGTCGCAGCTGACAAGCCCGTCTCCAAACCATCTTGTAGACCATCACCATCGCTGTCCGCGTTCGATGGATCCGTTCCGAGAAGTACTTCTTCGTCATCGAGAAGACCGTC
>JAYYRF010000771.1:0-3269 GCA_036127535.1 Myxococcota bacterium
GAATTTGAAGGCAGAGCGCAATTGTTGCGTGTCGAACCCTTCGAAGCTTTTACCAAAGACACCAAAAATCTCGTTCTCACGCCCATCGTTATTTGGAAAGTATCCGATCCAACGCTGTTCTTACAACGTATCCGCACCGAAGAGGGAGCCCAACGACCGCTACGCGATTTGGTCACGTCCTACATTGCAGCATCCATTGGAAAACGAAATTTTAGTGATGTGTTGAGCATCAAGACTACGCCAGAACCGCTGCTTCCTACCACATTGCGACAAGCAGTTGATGCCGAGACCAATCAGTTCGGCATCAGCGTCCAAGAAATTCAAATCGTTGAATTTCGGCTGCCCGTACAAAATGAGCAATCCATTTACGAACGAATGCGCGCAGAGCGAAGCCGCATCGCGAACCGCTATCGATCAGAAGGAAAAGAAAAAGCGGATGGTATTCGCGCCAAAGCCGACAGAGAGGCGGTTGAGATCACGAGCAACGCCCAAAAAGAAGGGGCTGAAATTCGCGCTAAGGCAGAGAAATTTGCCAGCGAACAGTACGCGAAAACCTACGCGCAGAATCCTGAATTGTATCGCCTCCTCCGAGACTTGGAATCGATTGAAGCGAGCTTTCAAAGCGGGGGTCATATCATTCTACCCCTGAATGAACGACCGTTCCAAACCCTATTCCAAAACGAAAAGGGTCGATAATATGGAACGCTCTCCGCTCAAAATCGTCGGGTATAGCCTTGGACTCCTCTTTGCGGGTTGGCTGGTTTCCAGTTGTGTCTTTTTTGTAGACACCAAAGAGGTTGGAATCGTATACCACTGGGGAAAATGGAGCCGTACCCTTCCGGCGGGGGTTCATCTTACCCTTCCATACCCGATCGAAAAAGTAGAGCGCCTCGCCATCATCAACACAAGAAATATTGACATAAAGATGCCGCGCCTTCTGACGGGCGATGCCAATTTACTCGATGCACATCTCGTGGTTCAATACGACATTGCGCAGGAAAAAGACTACGTTTTGGCACATTCCGATGCGGATGAGCTTTTGCAAGCGCTTCTCCAATCCATACTGATTCGGGTCGTTGGACACAGTCAAATCGATCGAGAAAGCTTTGTGAACCGCAACCTGCTCGAGAGACAAATCCGTCAAGTCGCTCAAAAAGAAATCGATCGGATCAATTTGGGTATCTCATTGCGATCGGTTGGTTTCCAAGAGCTTTCCGCCCCCAAAGCCGTCATCGATGCGTTCAACGAGATCTCCAGTGCCCGAGGAGAGAAGGATACCATGATTCTCTCTGCCCAATCCTATGCCTCCAAGGCTCTTCCGTCCGCGAGAGGGGAAGCCAAAAAGAAAATCGAAGAAGCCCATGCATATGGTGCTCAAATTCGCAACCAGGCCAAAATTCGCTGTGAACGCTTTACGCAATTACTCGACATTTGGGAAAAAAATCCGAACATGTTGCGCGCCAATCTACGCTCACAAACGTGGGCAGCCATCCAAGATCAAGTCACCGTCCACTACGTTTCGGACGGAGACCATCTGATTCTCCCGCCGACCAAGGAGACCGATCGTGAACCGTAAACCGATTATCCTCATTTTTGTTGCTCTGAATCTCGCGTTGGTTTTTTGGCTCCTCTTGCGGTCGGATGAGCAAGAGGAGAACCAAGTCTCTGCTGTACAGGAATTGGTCTCCACGCCGACCATGGAAAAAAGCAGCTATGATCTCTCTGACCGAGCGGAATCACTCAATGTCATATTGATCAGCATGGACGCGCTGCGCTACGATGTGACCGGCCTGGATGGTGGTAAGAGCGCAACGAGAAACCTACAAAGTTTTGCAAACGAAGCCGTTGTCTTCCACAACGCTACCTCTGCGGCACCGTGGACTTTGCCCTCTCACATGAGCGTATGGACAGCCCGATGGCCGAGCATCCACCAAGTTACCAACAAACTCAAACTCCTGGCATCCAACCAAATGGTCGAGAATACGCTCTCTCCCGGTATACAAACCTTTCCCGATATCTTAATCGAAAACGGTTTCGTCGCGGGTGGCTTTACGGGCGGTGCGGGCGTACAATCCAAATACGGCTTTGGAAGAGGTTTTGCGGAATATCTCGACGATCGATATTTTGGGGGCTTTGACTACTCGATCCCCGCCGCCCAAACATGGATTGATGCGAACCGAAGCCAGCAGTTTTTTGCCTTCGTACACGGATACGACGTTCACGGACAATATCCCCTGAGCGAAGGCGCGCGAAATGCACTGGCGGGAAAGTACCAAACCAAGCTCTCCGGAGATATCAAAGAAAACGCCACCCTGCGGGAACAGGGCCTATCTGCAATTCAAAATCCTGGAGACGAAGCGGATCTCTCCGGAGCATTGTCCGACAACGACGCCTTATTCCTCAAAGATGTCTACTTGGAAAAGGTGCGCGCAGCGGACGAGCGGGTCGGCACTTTTTTGCAGTACTTGCGACAAAGCGGTCTGCTCGATCGCTCCATCGTCATCTTGTTTAGCGATCACGGCGACGAATTCATGGAGCACAAGGCCGTAGATCATGGTGCAACGCTGTACGAAGAACAACTCCATATCGTGATGATGATACGCTTCCCCGGATTCGCCAAGCGTCATGACATCGATACGCCCGTACGAACCATAGATGTATTTCCAACCGTGTTTGATGCCATGCAGATCAAAGGACCAACCGGGGTCGACGGACAAAGTCTTTTACCGCTTCTACGCGGCCAAAAACAAGAGCTCGACGTGTTTTCCGAAACGGACTATCGCTTATATCGACACCTTCGCTCTTATCGAAAAGGGGACTACAAACTGATTCTCGATCTGCAGGACGGTGAAAAAGAGCTCTATAATTTAAAAGAAGATCCCAAGGAGCAAAAAGATATATCCTCCGCTGAACCCCGAATTACCTACGAAATGGAACAAGCATTACGAAACTGGCTCGATGGCTCACGAACCAATCCACAAGATTACATGGGTGTAAAACAGAACCCGATAGACATATTTTAGGGCGCACCGCCTAACGCTCGTTATGCTAGTATCGTGTAGCAAAATATTGATTCTCTCCAAAACAGGAACATGCCGTGCTTCCATTGATTTCATTTATCGCCCTAATCTCTTGTCGAACGGATGAGAAAGTCAATACAGACATAATTACCGAAGAACCCACCGACCTCGACGGGGACGGGTATTATGGTGAAGAGGACTGCGACGACGACAACCCCGCGATCCACATCGGCGCCACCGAGATTTGCG
>JAYYRF010000772.1:0-2559 GCA_036127535.1 Myxococcota bacterium
TTGTAATTCCCGACAAAACGCAATGCTGTTGCGTACGTCGGACGGCGTCTCTCCCGGAACCCCCAATATCATGTATGCGAGAGAACGAAGCCCCGCTTTTTTGGTCATGGCAAATGCCTCTCGACTCTTTTCGATCGAGACATCTTTTCGAAGGAGCGCCAAACTTTGTGGGTTACCACTTTCAACGCCGTACGCAACGACGCGACACCCCGCTTTTTTCATCAGCATCAGCAACTCGACATCCACACCATCAACGCGCCCTTCACATTTCCAATCCATCCGTAATCCGCGACGAAGGATCTCTTCGCAAATGGCTTCCACACGCGCGCGGTGAAGTGTAAAATTATCATCGTAGAAATTGACAAAACCAATCCCAAAGTGGGTTTGCATGTGCTCCAACTCATCTACAACATCTTTTGCACTGCGAGCTCGCCACCGAGATCCACTCACGCTTTTGTCGCAAAACGAACAGCGAAACGGACAACCGCGCGAAGTAATCATGGTTCCAATTCGAGGGTGCGTAGAAAAAAGATAGCGGTATTTGTGGTTGGGCAAGAGGTGGCGAGCCGGGAGAGGCAATTGATCAATATCGGGTGCCGGTGCCGGCAAGAAGGGATGATCCGGTATCAAAACACCTTTTGGTACGTCGCCTTTTCGAGATAGATATCGCATCAATTCCAAAACGACTTCCTCCCCCTCTCCTACGACAGCAGCATCTATGGCGGGAAGATCTTCGAAGATCTTTTCTTTGACCGCTGTTGGATGTGGTCCACCAACGATGATGTGGCGAAAATAGGGCCGATACAACCGCACGGATTTTTGAACCAAGTCGAGTGTGGGCGTCATCGCCGTTAGACCGAGAACGTCGAAGTGTTGTCGTTGTATCCACTGGTGCAACTGCTGCCAAGTCCATCCCAGAGCATAGGCATCCATGATCTGAACCCGATACCCTGCCCGCAGCAAAGAAGCACCAATATAGGCAAGTCCCATGGGCGCAACGCTCAATCCCAAATCCCATGGATCTCTTCGCGGCGGCCGCAATAGTAGGATGTTCACATGCTCTCCTGTTTGTAATTTAAAATAGCATGGAAACCCATGTCCCACAGCTTATCCTTATCTTGTGCAGAGAAAACACCCCCCGCAATAAAGGGAATATCTATACGGTTCAGGATATGGGACAGCAATTTTGGACGTGTGATTCCAATCTCGAACGCCGGATTGGATACTTCCACTTCGATTTGCGAAGCCCCCAAGGCTTTTAAAATCCAACAAACAGAATAATCGAGAGGCGCAACGGGAATAATGGGATGTCCATAAACCGAACAGGCGCGAAAAAATTCAATCCCTCCCTCTGCATCTAAAAATTGGTGTTCGGAATCGGCGTAAATCGGAATCCGGATCGGATTGGAATTCGCACTCTGCAGATATTCATACGCATCCGATGGTGCCCGACTGGCAACAGAGGAGCAAAGGATTGTATCTTTATGACACAGCACGATACCGCTATCCACCTCTTTTAGGTGATATTCTGTGCGGCTTTGGAAAAGAAATAGAGAGTTCATGTTATATAAAATTATTGAATATATTCCTAAAATATATTATTATTGATGACCTAATTATTTAGATACTAATCGGAGACGTAACTATGAAAAAATTTTTATTATTGGGCGCCGTTACATTTAGCGTAGCCTGTTTGGAAACCGAAAAAGATCCCGACGATACCGCTGCTGATACAGGAGTAGCAGATACTGAAGTCGAAGATACCGCGATAGAAGATACCGCGATAGAGGACACCGCTGACACCGCTGACACTACTCCAGCAACGGTATCGGCATTGGTGACCTGGGATGCCGACGGCATGAACTTGGACCTCTTCGATATCGATGCAGAAGCGCAATACTACTTCGGTATCGCTCAAACAAATGGTCTCACCAATAACGAAGATACATTGGCGGCCTACTTGTGGACGGCAGAAGACTGTCACTATGGATATGTCACTGGCGACACCGACCTTCAGTGGTGTCACATGGTTCCAAGCGGCAGCTACAGCCTTCGTTTGGACTCAACCACAAGCACCAGCGATGTGACGCAAGAAGGCGATCCGCAAGTGACCTATCTCGAACAAGAAGATGGCACAGACGGCTTCACCTACTTCCTCGAAGATGCGAGCAACGGAAAGTGCTATGTTTGGGGAGACAGCGTCGCATACTATGACGACTACGTTTACGCTTGTGAGGTCGTCTCTTGGTGATCAAACCCTAGGGTAAAATAAAACAAACACCTCCAAACTTGGGGTGTTTTTTTATGCCGCCAAAAGAAGCGGGCATTGAATCTACACGCTATATTGTCGTTCAGTAGGAGTCACGATTATGTTTGGAATCATGATTATTTTCGCATGCACTGCAACGCAAGAAGACACAGCCCTTTCGGATACTGCCTCCGCATCGTCCAACACCGAATCAACCGTTGCACAAGTTCAATGGGACAATGATACGCTCAAGATCATCATTACTGGCCCTCGCCGCAATCGCACTGACCAAGACGAGAGCAATGACGAAG
>JAYYRF010000773.1:0-6069 GCA_036127535.1 Myxococcota bacterium
CGGGGAATGCGGGAATATGGGAACCGGATATCTAAACAACGGCGGCACCTACTGGATTTGGATTCGCTAATCGCCTTTTGCTAAAAAGTAACGGCTTTTTTCTCGAGGTCTTTCAAGGGGACCGTTTCGAGAGCCTTGATATCTGTCGCATCTAAAAGCACCATCGGAGCAACGCCAGAAAGATGCGCCTCTTGCCACCGCGCGGCGCACAAACACCAACGATCGCCTTCTTTGAGACCGGGGAAATTATACTGTGGGGCGGGTGTGCTCAAATCGTTGCCTTGGGCGCGGGTGTACTGCAAAAAGTCCGCTGTCATCACGCCACAAACAACGTGGATTCCTCGATCTTGGGCGCCGGTTCGGCAGTAAGAGTCGCGGTAAAAACCAGTCAATGGGTCTTGAGAACAAGGGGCAAGCGGTTCTTTTTTGACGGAAATGGCTTCTGGGTGCGTCGTCACAGGTTTTGGACAAGACTCCAAGAGGCAGTTTCCATCGGCATTGGCGAGGGAGATTAAGAAGAAAATAGTCATGTTGATTCTTTGGTTTGGATTTGAAGAGCGAAAATCAATCGTTTTCAGAGCCGTGATGCGCTCCGTTGACTGCCCTAGCAACTAACTCTTTTTACACCGTGGAGAAGTGGAAATCTGAGCGGGCTTGATCCAAACGATTCTAAGACGGGTGCGATACCAATATCAAAAACAGGAGCCGGCGTCTCCAATGGCTTTGTGTGGTTGGAAGGTAGAAAATTAATACAATCGGTGCTACAGAAATAATGGTTCCTAAGAGGAGAAGCCTATGCGCCCAAGAGCAACCATCGTCTGGATTGCGGTATTATGTTTCGTTTCCCATCTGTGCGGTTGTACGACGGATTCGCCACCGTCGACAGCAACGGAGCAGACTCCGGCGGAGTCCCCTCTTTCCGACAAGCTCTATCCGGCATCCTTGTTTCAATCCAATATGATCCTACAACGCGACGTTCCCATCCCCATTTGGGGAAGCGGAGATCCCAACACCCAATTTACCCTCGCCTTTGATGATGAAAAGCACACGGTTTCCATCAAACCCGATGGAACGTGGACGAAAACACTCAACGCACGACCCGCCGGCGGCTCGCATACACTGCGGTTAATCGGAAAACAAACCGTTGAACTGAACAACATAGCAATGGGTGACCTATGGCTTTGCTCAGGGCAAAGCAACATGTCTTGGTACTTAAGTCGAGCGCAAAACGGTCGTGAAGAAATCACCAAGGCCGATTTTCCACTGATCCGACATCTCAATATCAAACATCACCCGACCGAAAAACCGAGTCCATTTCTCAAAAGCACCCAGTGGCAACGTGCGACCGATGGACAGATGTCAGACTGGAGCGCTGTCGCGTACTTTTTTGCAAAGGAGATTCACACCCAAACCGGCGTACCCATTGGGTTAATCCACGCCTCTTGGGGTGGCTCCACCGCACAGGCATGGTCACCCGCGTCTCTCTTACAGGATCCAAAACTCGAATACCACCTCCAAAAAAAGGACGCGTATTTTCGAAAATTAAACCAAACCAAGGCCATAGAAACCTTTTACAAAGACATCGAAACATGGAAAGAGGCTGTTGGAGAAGGGGTCAACCACACAGACGTCGGCATCGCATCCCTCGCAAGCGATTGGATGAAACCGGAATGGGACGATAGCGACTGGCAAAGGACAAACGTACCCACCTCCATCGAGAATCTAGCGGGTAACATCGACGGAGCCGTTTGGTTTCGGCGCACATTTCCATGGAAAAAAGATCGAAACGATAGCGAAGCCCTCCTCAGTTTGGGTTCCATTGACGACTTTGATCGAGTTTGGATCAACGGAAGCCTCGTCGGAAGCACCGATGCACGTACGCGCAATGCCCGGCGAAAAAAGCGAACGTATCCCATACCGAGCGAGATTCTCGTGGAGGGAAACAATCATATTGCCATACGCGTATTCGACCAACTCGGGCCCGGTGGATTTACGGGAACCCCTGCCTCTCTCTTCGTGCGAGGCTCTGCGGAATCTCCCAAAATACCACTGGCTGGAGAATGGAAGTGGAGCGTCGAAAAGACCCTCCCACAAAAACCCAAGAACCCGGCAAATGCCCTTCGTTTGGTTGGAACCACACTCTACAACGGGATGATTCATCCCCTTCGAGATACGCCGTTCAAGGGTGTGATCTGGTACCAAGGGGAGTCCAACGTCGAGCAGGCGGAAGAGTACCACTTCCTCTTTTCCAAACTCATTCAAAGCTGGCGAGAAACATTTCAAGCGCCCGAACTCCCCTTTTACTATGTTCAGGTTGCCGATTTTGGCGCGGACGAGCCAAAGCCCAGCGATCCGAAACAGGCCAGGCTTCGCGATGCACAACGCCAAACCCTAATGGTACCCAATACCGGTATGGTCGTCACCATAGATATCGGAAACCCAAGAGACATTCATCCCCGCAATAAAAAAGATGTCGGGCAAAGATTGGCCCGACATGCATTGCACAACGAATACGGTAAGAAGCAGGTAACCAGCGGTCCTCGATATCGAGGGTTTGTGGTAAACAATAATCAGATGATCGTGTCTTTCGATAGCGTCGGATCAGGCCTGGTGCTCACCGACGGAAGTCTCGAATCCCAGTCCTTCGCCGTGGCCGGCGCGGATAAACAATTCTACTGGGCAACGGCCACTGTAAAAGACGCCTCGCTGATCATCTCTTCTCCGAACGTAGAGAATCCCGTTGCACTCCGATACGGTTGGCGCAACAGCCCCAACGCAACGCTTTTTAATCAAGATGGATTACCCGCTTCTCCTTTTCGGACGGATGAGTGGTGAATACCACGGTTCGAATAAGCATGTTAATCTTGTTCTTGTTTTGCAGGAGTGCTGGGGCATGAAACCGTGGATTATTGCCGTCATCGTTATTCTCGCCGTTGTCATTCCAGCGGAGTACTACTTGTGGAAACACACGTCGGTCGAACAAAGCATCGAGCCATCCCTTCCACAAAAAGAAAAAACCGAAACCGAAACCGCAACGCCCGAAACCAAAACGCGAGCAAAGCGCGAATTGCAAGAACGCAATTCTCCAAAAGAGATACTTCCAAAGGCCAATCCCACAAGCGATTGGCCTTCTGTTTCTTGGCGTTTTGAAGGAACCTTGCGAAAACTCAAACAAATGGAGATCATCCCGATGGATGGGGGATGCGGCTATAAAATGAACGTTCGTTACCTAAACTGGATGGGTGATCGCAATCTACGCAAAATCGGTGTTCAAGCCCAAACTCCCATCATCGTCTACGAAGATGATACCCCGCTCAAGCCCTTTGCCGGTCGTGCAGAGAAGTGGGAACAATGCGAAGGGAAGTCGGATTTCTATCTCAAATTTGTTTACTTTAGTCCAACGAGTATCGATGCCTTCGATCCGAATCGATATCGCGTCGCACTCAACGCAAACTTGCCGATCCGCAGCGCAAAACAAACGACCTGGTGGCTCTATAGCGGCTATACGATGCAAACGACCATCCCGCAGGCCAAAGAACGCCCAGGACAAAGCGCCACGATACAGGTAAAAATGCGCATTGTCGGCAGAGACCTTCCAACCGCCCCAATTGTATCTGCAGACGCTCGATCGTTGCCCTTGAAGAAAGAGAACGACTCTTTTTCTGGAACGCTCGAGATTCCACTGCCGCAAACGCAGTGGCCGATTGCCATCAAAGCCGATGCAAAGGGCTCTTACTTCATTGTAGAAACCCTAACGCTTTCCGTCGGCGGGGAGACCTACAATCTCTTGGTGCCTTAGTCTCCCAAAGCGAGATCCGATAGGATGAGATGGCCATCTCCTTGTAGTTCAATCCGTATATCGGTAGCGGACGGTGGAATGGCTTTCCAAAGCGTAAACTGCAAGGTTGTATCTTGGATTTCCAGGTAAGAGAAAGACTGTTGCAGCATTTTTTCTTCTCCCACCCACAGCGAAATCGACCATGTACCCTTTGAAAGAGCACTTCCGATAAGCCGAAGTTGACTCGCACCACGCCGTAAGCGCTTGATGCGTTCCGATTGAAAGCTCAATTGATCTCCCGCGTAAAACCAGCGTATATGGCTACACATACGACTCGGATCCAAAGCAACTTCATAGAGACGTTCTCCCCAATCGTTTGGTTCTCCAGACGCACTGCGGAAGAAAATCGCATTTTGATGCGCACAATACGCCGCTTGATTCTTGCTGCTATACACCTCTTTGCAAGTACTGACCGTTTTGGTCAATATTTGCTGATTTTCCCACAGTTGTAAGGGTGTGCAGTAAAAATCCCCGTGCTTTTCGATCGATTGGTCACTGCTGAACACGGACCAATCATCCAGCGGAATCCGAGCCATCTTGTCTTGTGCGACGGGCTGTACGGTTCTACGCTCCAATTCCCGTGTTGCAAAGGAGATGCTCTCATCCATTGTAAGCAGCGATACCATTCTTTCTGCATTTTGCAGCAGTGTATTTTCACCAACCCGCAGAGAATGCAGCAAAAGTGGCGGTGCGTCCGTAGGATTGCGAAGGGTCAATTTCGCTCCGGCCTTACATCCCTTACCGGTCACGCTGGCATGCAGAAGGCCATTATCCATCCCCTTCTGCACGGGAACCAAGGATGCGGTTTGACCGCAGTCCAGCGCGATGGTCAAAGGTCTTCGCGGCTTTCCTTGGGGCGCCACCACAATAGAAGCCTCCAATGTCCCCCAAGAGGGGTGCCAATCCATTTTTAGGGTCATGTCCAGCGTTCCACCCGGCGGCAACACCTTATCTTTTACAATGCCACTCGCCCCCTTTATCCATCCCTCCAAAGTATAAAAATCAACCAAAGAAGCCGGCGGATATGCGGATTGCCATACCCCACCCAGTGCCCCCATTCGTTTGAGATCTACCGCCATCTTTTCGGTCATGTAGCGGCGACCACGAACATTGAGATGAATACTGTCGGCAAAGGAGTGCATCGGAAGCGAAGCGTGCGTGTAGTGTATGTGACCCGCATCTTCTTTTCGCAATGCTCCGATCAAGTCGCGGTGCATCTCTTTTGGAATTGCATGTTTTTTCGTTTGTGGTGCCCCTTCCTTCATCGGCAATTCCATAAACACAATCTTGGATCCGTACTTTTGGGCCAGTTGCGCCATCGGAATGGCAAAGGAGGTATCCAAAGAATGCTCCGCGCCTTCCTTTTGCGCCTTCTCTTTGAGTTCCGTGATCGGAATCGCTCTTTGAAAATCTGACTTTCTACGATTTTCGAACGCGAACAGTGCATCCAAACGCTTCGTAACCTCCGCCGGTTGAAGCCCAAACCACTGACCCGACACACGATCGCGAACCGTCTCCAGGAACCCATCTCGAAGTTCCTTCTTACGCGTGCGCCAACTCGACCTCTGTGCGATTCCCGCCGGTAATCGACGTGATAAAACGGAATCGACAGATGCCAATTGTGCATAGAAATCCTCTCGGACATCCCCCTCTGGTATTTGGTTGCTCATAAGCCAAAGGGGCGTTGTCCCTACCACGATCAGCTTTGGACGATATCCGTTGGCAAACACACGCTCTTTTAAAACAACGTATACGGAGGCGAGAGGAGCACCACCCAACCACAGTTTTTGAATTTTTTCTTCTTCGATGTCCAGTTCTCGGGCGAGAAGTGGAATATCGATATCGCGATGAATCATGGAGTTTCCAAGGAGCAAGATCTCCGGTGGATTCGCAAGCAATTGCTGCTCCATTTCGCGCGCCTCCGGCGATAACTCGACTTTCTCTATCGGAAACAACTGTACCCAAAGAAATCGCAAAACAAGATAGGGAACCAAAAACTGAGATGCGATGCCCAATGCTTTTTTTATGTCAGATGCCGTCTCACTCACCGTACACACCAATCAAAACTGAAAATAGATAAAATCATTGCTCGTCGAACGACTCATGATAAAAATGGAAAGAGCCAAGATGCCCCAAAAAGTCGTGCGCGCCGGTAGAAACCACCGCTGCTGTTCAATGCGCGGTAGAACCTTCTCTTGGAAAATCAAGGCCAGCACCAACGGAACGGAACA
>JAYYRF010000774.1:0-4507 GCA_036127535.1 Myxococcota bacterium
GACCGCCAGCGAAATGTTATTTGACTCATGGGCTCCCTTTGACGATTGGATGGGGGTAAGTTCTCTCTTGCGTGCGATTCCTACCCAACGGAATTTTGCAATACTCCGCTTTGCTGCCGCGATGAAGGCGTGGCTTGCGACCGAGGATGACCTCTTTGATGCTTTGCGCGCGTTTTCGAAGAAAGAAGGCAATGGTAAGCGAACCGTTGCGGAGGTTTTACACCAACTGACTCATGGAGATCGCGATGCGTGAGCAAATCCTTGAAGGAATGCGTCAAGGAACCCCAAAAACGGGGCCTGTAAGTGTACACATAGACGTGACCAATGGCTGCAATGCCGCGTGTATCACCTGTTGGGATCACTCACCGCTGCTCAAAAACCCTCGTTCCAACGATTGGAAGCGCCGCCGCCTTTCTCGAGATCGCTTCTTTCAAATTGTGGATGAGCTCGACGCGATGGGATCGGTGAAAGATGTGATTTTATCAGGTATGGGGGATCCGCTCACGCATCCACACATTTACGAGATGATTGGGGCGGTGAAAGAGCGAGGCTGGAAACTTACGGTTCTCAGCAATTTACTGGCTGCCGACATAGACAAACTCGCGGTATCTGGGGTTGATAGTCTCTTGGTCGGTGTTCAAGGTGCAACGCCGGATAGCTATACCGCTTTCCATCCGGGTTGGACAGAAAAGCATTTCTTTACGCTTTGTCGTTATCTAAGGGTTCTGCAACAGTCGGGTGTTCGAACCAAGCATGTACAGGTCATCAACCGAGATACGGCACCGGAAGTCGTTGATATGGTTGATTTTGCGAAATTGTTCTCTGCGAGTCGAGTCAACTACAAGCTCGCGAGTTTGTATGACGGAACCGAAGGATGTTCGATTACCGAGGAGCAGCGAGATTGGTTGCTGAATGAAGGGATTGTTTTGGCCAGAGAAAAAGCCCAAAGAATGGGGGTTCACACCAACTTAGACCTTTTTGAGCAGCAGCTGAGGGCCGCACAACAAAACATTCGTCACAGTACCGATATGGGTGCTGTTGGATGCTTTATGGGATATGTCTACACACGAATTACCGTTGATCAGGATGTGTTGTATTGCTGTAACACCAAGGTCAAGGTCGGGTCCTTACGCGAACATCGCTTTTCTGATTTGTGGTGGGGAAAGCGATGGCAAAAGCTTCGTGACCATCTGCGCTCGGGATTGTTCTTTTCCGGCTGTGAGGTTTGCGGGAAGTACGAACAAAACCGAAAGTGGATGGAACGATATGGGAGGCCGCTCCATGAAGCGTTATCCAACCATTGAATGGCAGGTAGCGGGTGCTTGCAATTATGATTGCACGTACTGTATCCAGTCTAAAAAATATAGAAAAGGCCGCCCCAAACTTACACAGCTTGAAAAAGCGATGCACTTCTTCTCGGCGCTCAAGGGCGAATGGGAGATCAAATGCAGTGGGGGAGAGGCCTTTGCCCATCGTTTGTTTATGTCCTACATCGTACCCCAGTTAATGGCGCAAACCCCGCACAATATAAGTGTTTTGAGTAATTTTTCTGCATCCTACAGTGAACTGCAGCGCTTTGCCTTCTTGACCCAAGGACGTCTGAAGGTTTTTAGTGCCAGCATGCACCTCGAATTTGCCAAGCTTGAAGAATTTTTGCACAAGGTACTTTGGTTTTGTGATTTGCTCTCTCTCGATAACAAATTCGTCGTTAACCAAGTGGTGCTTCCGGGAAAAGAAGACGAAGCCTTGCGCTGTAAAGAAGCCTTTGAACAGGAAGGGGTTCGGTGGTTTCCCCAGTTGTATAAGATCAAGGGAGGGGTTGCCGAATATCCAAACGAAGCGGCTTTGCGGGCGGTTATCGGTGAAAATCCGGGACCCAAGGAAGCCAACCTTGCACCGTCTTATTTTGGCAAACGATGCTGGGCGGGGGTAGAGTACTGTACCATAGACAAAGACGGTACCGTTTGGTCTTGTCGAACCGCCAAGCGATACGGGCAAGGCATCCTCGGCAATATTTTTGAGGGAACGGTTTCCATGTATCCGGAGCCCTATGTTTGTCCATATACCATTTGTCCATGCACGGTGCCGGCCAACCGGGGAATGATTGAGGGGGTTGCATGAGGCCTCCGTATCCAATCGAAGGCGCCATTTCTTGGAACATGAATACGATCTGTAATTATCGTTGTAGCTATTGTACCCAGCGTTTTGTTGATAACCGCAAAAAGTGGGCTCGCGATCTGCCAGCATTTGTTCGCGCATTTTCGCATTTTGCTGGAGATTGGGAGTTGAAGTTGAGTGGAGGGGAGCCTTTTCGCCACCCTAATTTTTTAGATGCTGTAGAGAAGCTCGCGCAAAGTGGGATGCGCATTAGTGTGGTGAGTAATTTCTCTTCACCCAAGTCGCATTTGGAAGCCTTTGCGTCGGCGACGGCTCAAAAACCCGGTATTTTTAGTGCCAGTTTGCATTTAGAGTATGTGAAACCACAAGAGTTTTTACAAAAGCTCACTTGGTTTCGTTCCATTTATTCCGGCTCGATATCGGTGACCTGTGTAGCAACCCGAAAAAATATGCCTGCACTACCGGCGCTCAAAGATATGTTTGCAGATTTTCGTTTTAAAGTTCAGCCAGAAAAACAAGACAGAGACGTAATCGCGTATACGCCCGACGAGAAGAAATTTCTGCTGGACTTGGGGGGGCACAACCTCACGGGAGAAATCGCACCGAATTTCAAAGGACGGCTGTGTTGGGCGGGTTCGAGATATCTGATTGTCGATCATTTGGGAGAGGCTTATCGTTGCTATCCCGCCCGTCGATACCGCCGAGAATATTTGGGAAACGTGTTAACGTCGAATTTTCGACTTTCCTTTGAACCCAAAACGTGTTTATACGAATATTGTAATTGTACGGTACCGCAGTCTCGAAGCATGATGATGCGGTCATAATGGAGGAAGAATGCCCTTTGCTGGAACCATAAAATTAAAACACTTTTTACTCGCTGTTGGTGGCGTTGGACTCTTGGGCGGCGCCGCTTTGCTCTTCCTCTCCGGTGGTGATGACACCGTAGATACGCCAACGGTAGGGGTAAGCAATACGAAAACACCCGAGACCTTGCCTGAAAAGCAACCAATGTCGAATGATTCTGCGGAGAGTGTCGCATTCTCTTGGCAGGGGCGTGCGCTTTCGAGCAAGAAGAAAAAAGATGTGAGCTCCGGCAAACCGTTCAAAATCAATGTGTACCAAGATGCGGGTAAGAGTACGGTCAATCGTTTGAAAATCGATCTCGACCGAGATGATAAATGGGATGAGAAATGGACGTTTAGCGGAGACAAAGTCAGCCGTAAGAAGTCCAGTAACGATGACGAGAATTACGACCTCCAACAAGAGTGGCAAGGGAATACCTGGAAATAACCGAACTCTTGTAGTGCGGCTTATCGGGAGCTTCCTTTGAAAGGTGTGACCTGGGGGTTGTCACCGCTACAGAAGACCGTAAAGGTCACTCTTTGCACCGTTGGTCTTTCTTTTCTATCAACGCGACGGGCGTATCGGTCATCACGCCAAAACGGCGGTTTCCCAACAAAGGCTCGATTTGCTCGAAGGAGTTGATGGTGAACACTTGGATTCGAGGACCGGATTCTTTTTTGAGCATAGCCAAGACCCGTTTATCGAGCCATTTGTTGCCTCCGTACGGAAGCTGAAGGCTCGCAAATTCCATCGGAGACTCTTGTCCGAGAAGCCAAAGAAGCAAAAATTCCACCACTTCCTGCGGGGAGGCTCCGGTTGGAATACGGTTGTTGGAAAGCCGACGAAAAGCCACGAGCACGTCGTGATGAAACGACGACACCTGAATGCGATCATGAAGTTCATGCGCGTTGATAAAATCCCACAAAGCCCGCACCACCGCTTCTTTGTTCTCTTTGATCTCCACATTGAATCGAGAAAGAGGCAACGCCTCAACCACTTCCGCAAAAGAAGGGATGATGGCTTCCTTGTTGTGTTGTCGAAGAGGCCATTGCTGCAGATCTGCCAATGTGTAGTCTTCCACTCCGCCGGATTGCCCCATCATCCGTTGCATGGAAGAGTCGTGAAAGGGGATCAAAACCCCATCTTGGGTCAGTCGTAGATCGGTTTCCAAAACATCGCTGCCCGCTTTTGCAGCGTCCAGAAAGCTCTCTAAAGAGTTCTCAGGATACCGGCCGGTGTTCGCTCTGTGCGCATAAACAACTGGACATCTCTCTTTTTCTTTGGCAAAAAAGGGAAATGCATGATGGCCTGGCTGCGGTTTTGAGAGTCGGCTTTGAACACTCCACGTCCATTTTCCGACCACCGCAAGGAGAATGAGCAGCAACATAAACATCGCTGCGCGCCACGGGTGCTGCCTTAGATACAATAGATTCGGGATGGCTTTTCCTTTTCAATAGAATGGTGGTGGGCGTGAGAGTTTGGTTTCCAAGGTGTCCGTCGGTATGCAATCGAAATTCTTTTGAAATTTGATGGGAAGAGATGATTG
>JAYYRF010000775.1:0-3450 GCA_036127535.1 Myxococcota bacterium
TCTATACATTTATTTTTATATTTTGGATTTTGCGTATGCGCATTGCTTTATTTTTTGACGGCAATAATTTTTATCGTTCAATGCACTCTAACCTGAATGATATGGAATTAAATTACGATTCCTTGGTTCAATGGATTTGTCACCGTATTTCGAGAGATAATGCGAATTTCGTCGGAGCCTATTACTACACGGGCTCCTCTGAGCAGTCTCCGCTGGAGAGGTTTTTAAAAGGATTAGAAGTTCGTACCGGATTCTTTGTTCGCAGATCTCCTCTTGTTGATAGAACAGTGCATTGCCCAAATTGCGAGCAAGACTTCGTGCAGCGGGTCGAGAAGCGCGTCGATACGCGCTTGGTTGCTGAAATGGTTCAAATGGCGGCGATGGATATGTACGATCGAGCCGTCGTACTATCAGGAGATGCCGATATTTTACCCGCACTGACGTCTGCGGCCGCCTTTGGAAAACAGGTGTATGTTGCAGGGTGGGGGACTTGTTCCATGTCCCATGCGCTTCGAGTCTACAGCTTTGGCCACATAGACTTGATGGATGGGGTAAAACATTTCGTTACTGGACGTCGCAGAGGGATAGATGAAGATGGACTTGTCAAGCGAAGCTACGCAATGAAGGAATCTTCGTTGGATCACGTTCTGCTTCAGTTAAACGAAGCCTTTAGTTACTTTAATGGCCGAAATGGTCATGTGACACGTTGGTATTTTGAAAACAAGTGGAAACCGAGCGGTCCTTGTCCGCCGCCTGGCATTGGACGCCAAGAGATGCTGGATAAACTGATTCAGGCCGGTCGGGTTGAGGTCTTTGAAACCACCATCAACGGCAGGGTGGTTTTGGCCTTGCGTCCGAAGAGTCTTCGTAATTCGAAATAAGCGCCTTAGTGGTTGTGGTATCGTGATGTACCACGCTTAGGCCTAGTTCCCCAACGTAGCTCCACCGCAAAAATCGGTTTCGTTTTCCAAACGCTTATCGTTTTCTAAAATGGGGTAAGCCCATGGATCTTCTCTCAGCGCCTCGATTGAGAATGAACCGCGCACAAGAATACGAGAGTTTGACTCTAAAGCTTGGTAAGCAATTTGAAAATCACCTTCCAATGGGGAATCGACTTCAAAAGTGGCGCCGTCTTTGATTCGTACCCAAGAGCTGTGTATTTCAAACCACCCGTCAAAACCGGTATTTGTTGAGTTGATCGGACGCCATAAATTGTCTTCTACTTTGTGCTCAAAGTAGGGAGTACCGTCAAGGGATGCCATAGCTGTTTGGGTCATCTCGGCTTCCCATCTCTCAGAGCTTTCGTTTAAGGTCGCGATGGTTGCATTGTAGGCATCATAATCCGGTTCGGATCGGTTGCTGGCATACATGAAGTTATCTGCTTCGTCATTGTCATAGTTGCCATAGGCCGTTGCGATAGATGTAAACTCTTCGCCAGCGAACCGCGCGTATCCAAAGCCGGCGCTCCAATCTGTGATTGTGTACCAAGGTGTCGCATCGCTCGGATCCAATTGGTATGAACCCGCATTCAAGTAGTATATTGTGTAGCCGTCTTCGTCTTCTGACCATTGTGACAACCAATCTGCGCCATCAACATACTCTACCTTTGCATTGCCATCTTCGTCGGTGGTACAATGGGTTGGTTGGAAGTTTGGCTTTATGCTAAAGTGGAAACGGAAGTCTTCTCCTTCCGGCAGGGCATGGTGGACGGTGAGTTGCACATCGCCTTCACCGTTGATCAATGCTTCAGTACGCCAAGACTCAAGTTCCTGACTGAGAAGGTAATAACCGTCATTCTGGAGAAACGTGTAGAATTCGGCCGCTTGAATGTCGGTACATTCCGCTAATACTGGACGCGTGGTTTCGTCTAAAGCATCACATGCTGGATAGCCTTCTTCTCCACAAACGCAATTTCCTCCGGTTATGTTTTCGGGATTACTACCGTCTTCAGGGCCGAGGTAGCCGGGATCCCAGCGGTTTTGGAATCGGTTCCAACCGCGGCCACTGCATTCGAATGTATGGACGGAAGGAGCACCTTCCGGGTGCTGCGAAACATCATCTTGCATGTAGGTCAAAACATCATTTTTGGTGATGTTCGATGAGTTAGCAGCAATCCATGTGAACCAATGAGAGTCCGTCATGACGGCATCTTGCGGGTTGCAAGCCGTTAGCAGAGTAAAGATTAGCATAGAAACCTCTATGGCGAATAAAATAGACTTTAGAAGTATATCCTTATTTACGCTAAATAACCAATTATCCGTAATCGAAACTATGTTAAATCGGAGTGAGCAATCACTTTATGAATCATTGTAGCTTTGGATGCGCAATTTCGGCGGTGGACTTTTGAACAATCGGTTCAAATATGCCATCCCCGTCGAGATCGTAAAAACGTGGTGGTCGAACAAAATCGGTATTGACTTCGAGCCCAAACGGAGGCGCTGTTCCCCCCATTACAATCCGGTATACCCAAACGTTCGTACCGTCTTTTACGAGGATTTCATATTGACCGTTACCATCTATGTCCTCAATAAAGTGCTCTCCTTGGTGTTCCAAGGTGAAGACTTCGCCCCAACCTTCTATGCTGATGGTTCCTTCGTTCAGAATTACTTCATCTATGCCATCTCCGTCGAGATCGTGGATATCGATTTGGCAGTTTTCTGTACTGCAGCCCCGAACGTCCAATGAGCCTGCATTGTCAACGTTCCCGAGTGCAATGTCCGTCCAATCTCCACTGTTTCCGGTGTCGACGATGGCCAGATCGCTTTGAACATTTAGAATCCACCAATCGGCGCCAACGCCAACAGCCAAGAAGGTTTGTCCTCCGACGCTAGCGCAGTCCACTCGCACTTGCCCAGGCAAACCTCTGGAGGCTCTTCGGTTCAATCCGTTGTTGATCAAATTGAATACGCGTAATTCATGAGTCCAATCTTGGTTGCCATCTCTCCTGCGGTTTAGAGCAACAATGTTGTTTTCGCATACGGCCAAGTCGAGTGCTTCTGACTCTGCACCAGGGAAAGTGTAGACGTCGAGCGATGTTAATTCTTGCGATTCAGGCGTAATGCTAAATCTGGAGACTTCGAGTTTTACTTGTGAACCACTCTCTGTGAAGCCGACGATATTGGGTTGTGAGTCACCGTTAAAGTCGCCTAAGAAATAGTCTAAAGAGAAGCGACTGTTATAGCTGCTCCAAGTACTGCGGTTGACGACCCAGCCTCCTTCTTCTTCTAGTCCACCAGCATAGAGCACCAAATTCTCTTTGAACAGGGCGAGATCCTGTATGGAATCTTCGTTGGCATCTTGAACAACAAACTGACTTCTTTCCCCGAAACCGGTCAGGGTATTGGCGGTGAAACCACCGGTTTCCACGTTGTACCAAACATAGCGGAAGCCTTCATCGGTAAATGCGAGAACATCGGTTGAGCCATTTTGATCGACATCTCTAAATTTTGC
>JAYYRF010000776.1:0-2551 GCA_036127535.1 Myxococcota bacterium
ATGACAAAGAGCAGTGTTGCGCAAAACATAGCAATGCTGCTATCTCCGACCCAACGCTCGACCCCAATCCACGTGCTCCAGCCGCCAAAGGGATTTTTCCGAAAGACCCACAAGAAAGCGGCCAAGACAAAAACGGAAATGGAAGCACACTCAGCCCATGTCCATGCACCTAAGATTGGAATTTTAACGGCCTTACTCTCGCCAATACCCCTGGTGAGCCAAAGCCAAGCGAGAAACAGGAAGGTGACCACCAAAGGCAACGTTAGTAGCATCCAATCCAAGAAGGCGATCTCCCTCCCGAGTTGAGAAAGCAAAATCATATTGGGTGGTGTGCCTATCGGTGTTCCCATGCCACCGATGCTCGCGGCGTAGGCCATCCCTAAAAACAGTGGTATGCAAAGCGGAGAATCCTTTTCCACAACCGCCAACGCGACGGGCAATAGCATCAGTACCGTTGCCGTATTGGATATCCACATGCTGCAAACGGCCGATGCGAGCATAAATCCCAATACAAGTCGTTTTCCACCCGTACCACACATGCGAATCATCCACATGGCAAATCGCTTGTGCACCCCGCTGGACTCCAACCCTTTGGACAATAGGAAACCACCCAACAACAATAAGATCATGTGATGGCCATACGAAGAAGCAACCTGTTTGTGATCCAACACTTGAAAAAATGGGAATAACGCAAAGGGAAGCATCGACGTTGCCGGAATGGGAATTGCTTCTGTAACCCACCAAAATCCACAGAGAATGGTGGTTCCCACCAAGCCTGATTGTGGAAGTGTCAATCCACCCACAGCGGAAAGAGTGCCTCCCAACACCGCAAGGATCAAACCAATCGGTATCGTCGCCTTCATTTCTTCGCGATAGAATCCATCGCCACCGCATCCACGGACTCTTCGACCTGATGTTGGACATTGCGGCTCTTGAGGCGCTCCCATAATTCCAACACCGTAATATTGAGTGACGAAAGTCTCAAGTTTGATTCGAGTTCTTCTAAATAGCTTCCCACCAGTAGCGCTTCTGAAACTTGCAGCGTCTCGGAATCTACCCGTTCGAGTAAACCGGATTCTTGCAAACGCAAGGAGGCGACCAATTGTCCCTCTTTGGTCAACTCTTTCTCGTTCAGCGTTGGTTGTTCGAGCGCCAGTTGCATCACTTCTGTTTGTACTTTCTGCGCTTGTTCATGTAAATCAGAGGATACGAACGAAAGGCTATCTCCTTTGATAGAATCCAAAATATCCAAAACATGTATCATTTCAGGTGCGCGCATCAAAACGGCTCCCCCTTCTTTCGTCTCTTCGACAAAACCCTTTTCCTTCAACTCCAAAATAACCGTGTACACTGCGATTTGGCTCTCTCTCAGCTCTTCGCTCAATTGCTCGAGTCCAATGGCTCTTCTCTGTTTCACAAACTGATCGGTCAGATGCAGCATCAGTCGGATCGAGATCCATTCGCGGGTACGAAAGCCCAAGTTCTCACGAATAATCCTCTCTTGGTGCTCTTGTCGAGTTTGAGCAGCCGCTGCAAAGGATGCACCAACCAACACCGCCACCCACGAGAAAAATATCCACAACATGAAAATGGGAAACGCAGAAAACCCTGCGTAAAGAGCGTTATAGCTGGCAACCCCCATTTGCATACCGACATGCGAATAATGGAAAAGCAACCACAAAAGAGAGCCGACGAGCCCACCGGATGCGGCGGCGGAAGCATTCACTTTTACATTGGGAATAAAGGCGTAGGCAAACGAGAAAGCAAACCACAATACGAGCATGGTTGAGAAACGAACCAAAGAGACTCCCCATCCACCCCAAAGAATCATTTGATTGATATAGTCCGAAACAAATCCGCTTTTCAAAGCGGTGGTCATCGAAAAAACAATAAAAACAACGATGGGAACGGTCACCACAACCGACAGATAATCCGATATCTTCTGAATAAAATTTCGAGCGGCATCGATACGCCATAAATCGTTGAACGCTTCCTCAACCGCGCTCAACAAACGAATCACAGCATACAGAACCGTAAGCAGTCCCGCCAAACCAAGTCGACTCAAATCGGTATGTTCTACAAAGGCAAACGTTTGATCGATGGCGCTGCGAAGCTCCGGTGCCTCTTGTGAACCAAACCATTGTTCGAGACTCGGAGCGATAATATCTGTTTGAAGGCTTTGGTAGGCACCAAAGCCCTTGGCCACGGAAAAAGCAAAGGCCAACACCGGAACGATCGATATCAGCGTCACCGTCGTCAAGGAAGAGGCTCGTACCATACATCGCGTGACCTGAAATCGTAAGATACTCAGATACAGCACCTGCATGAACCAAATGCGACGAGATTCTCTCAGGTGAAGGTTTACCCAAATATCGTGGCGCAAAAAACGCTTTACTCGCTCGAAGAGTTCAAACAAAAACATCGGTATCCAATTGAATTAATATCATAAATCTCATTCACCATCCATCATGGGCGACGCCGAAGCATCGCGCCAACGAACACAAAGAAAACCCCCATAATTCTTGTCAGAGGGATTTGGACGGTTCCCGCA
>JAYYRF010000777.1:0-10074 GCA_036127535.1 Myxococcota bacterium
TATTTTTTAGAGCACAAAATCATTGCAACACCCGCAGATCCTAGGGTTAGGGTGGCTAAATTCTCTTTGAATTCCTTCATACCGGCATTGGGATCTTTGAGACGCTCTATCGTCGCTTCCGTCGGAGCCCGAGAACTCTCGCCGGCCACGACCAATCCAACATCGATTTTCCCCAATTCGATCTGATCCGCCAGTAGGGTCATACCCGTCAAAAAACCCAAACAGGCATTTCCGGCATCAAAATTCGTGCACCGATGGGACAATCCCAAATTCCCGTGTACGAATGCGGCAACCGATGGCTCAATGTAGTCTTTACAAACAGAACAACTGACCAGTGCTTCAATTCGATCCCGTGCCACCTGTGCATCCTGTAGCGCCTTTTCCGCAGCACGGGTTGCAATATCGGATGGACGCAAATGCGGCTCCCAAAAGCGACGCGCGCGAATGCCCGTAACCGCTTGTAGCCATCCTGGCGTCATACCCAACCGCTGATAGAGAGGCTTGATCTCCGCTTCAATATCGACGGTGCGAATTTCGATGCTGGGGATCACATATGCCAACGACTCGATGTACACATTTTTATATAACATAACAGGCCGCTTTAGCCTCTCGACAGTGCGATGTCCATTATTTTACTACACTTTCCCGCGCAAACCAACCAATACCGGCCACTCTCCGCCAGCAAAATATTCTTCGATCAGCAGTTGGGTTTCCATCCAGTTCAAACCAAAAGAATGGGGTAAACGATTCATTTTGTCATGCACCGATCCCCAAAGACGCGCGCAAGGTCTCTTGTGACCGAGGTGGTGTTTTAAAATTGCAGCGGCCATTTGAATCAACGCTTGTAAAAAAGTACGGTATTCTGATGAAACCTGGTGCCAGCGCTCCTCCCAAACCTCGTGTGCTTCCCAATAAAAACGATGATCAAAAAGATCCGCTCCCCGTAGAAGATAGTGATCTTCCCACCAACGCTCTGAAGAAGGGTAGCACACATCTTTTTGATACAGATGGCCTTCCGGAGAACGGAGTGGATGCGGCAACAAGCCCGGAACATAGCGATACGGCGGAAGCTCAATATGGGCTAAGCGCAACGAAATAAAATGCGTGGGGGCAGGTATCAATCTATTCATGACAAATTGCTTAAAGACTCAATAATGCTAACATGTTATGTAGCGTGTTAATCCATATCAGAGTCCTATCCTAATGTCTGCAAATCCAAAAGACAATCCGATATCCAAAGCAGGCGTTGTACAGCGCGCCACGCTCGATGCCCTTATTCACAAGCGAATCCACAGCAATCGAGAATACCCCGTTCAGATCAGTCAGATCCTAGACAACCACGTCTACGTACACATCATGCCGCCCATTCTTCGCAGTATGCAAGAGGACCACACCGATCTATTGGTCGAATCCCCTCTCGTGATTACCGCGGACGGTCTCAGCGAAGCTGATGCCGTCATGATTCAACGCCAAGACAACAACTGGATCATGAGCACCCTTCTCACATCAGAAACCTTTGAGACGACTCTCCACCAAAGGATCACTTCGCAACTACTCGCAGAAGGGATTCAAACCGCCTCTCCCTTCGCTCGACGCGCAGCCAAACGTAAATTTGAGCAATGGTTCACACTCGAAGCCCAAGAGAACACCCCATGGGCAATCCCAGGTCGCCTCGAAAAGGGTAAAAATATGATCTCGCGAAAGATCGTACAGTGGTGTGCGCAAAAGGGTGGACAAGAAGTCGAAATGGCACTTCGGCAGGGCGCCCCAACCGGAGAGAGTTGGGGAAACGGAAATTTTACCTTTGTCATTTTTCCACTCGATCAAGAGGAGCCGCGTTTCGAACCGGTCGCACTTTCCCAGGCAGAATATGAAAGCCTGATGAATCAGTGGCGCACCCTCTTAACGCAGCCCGATCCCCAAGCGGAATTCCTTCCTCCTTCCATCCCGACGTCGACGAGCAGCGCCGTCGTCGAGTCCGGTAACGCCGAGGATGAAGAGACCTTAGCCCCCTACATACCCCCTACTGTGACCATACCGACCGAGGAGAGCAGTCACTATAGCCCCCTCCCCGCGCGCCTCCGTTCTCTGATTGAAATGCTCCGTCTCCCCATGCCAAACCAGCCAATAAGCGAGTGGATGTCGGTATTGGTTGCGTGGACCGAGGCAGAACACGAAGAGCTCAAGAGACGTGCTTTGGACTTTTTTCTCATGCTGCTGGCCGACGGAGAAGAAGTACGTCCCAATACCGATCTCCAGCAACTTTGGCTCAAATGGCATCGCAGTACCGATCCAATAGAACAACTGTGTACGATCGTAGAATCCGAAGAAGAACCCTCTGCCATTCAAGCTTTGGTGGGTCGTTCAGCGCCTGGCCCCGCGGTCGCCAAAGCCATCGTTGAAACCCTTCTTCAACGATGGAAAAAAATTCTTCTCAAGGAAACGGAAACAGAAGCCGAAGAGACAAACACCAATAAGACCACGCAACTTATCGAAGTTCGGCGCGCGATTCGTCAAAGAGGTGTTCGATGTGCCGATGTATGGCTCGATCGCTTTCTGCTCAGCCTGATCTCGGCTTCCATGACGCAGAGTCCCATTGTGTTGTCCAGCCCGCGACGACTGGCCGAAAACTTCATGCATCAAATCGTCGACCTCTTCTCCAAAGCAACGCTGGATACCGTACGTCTACACCGGAGACGAGGACATCTCTTCGGAAAACTCTCTCGAGAGCGCGATCTATTTCTCTTGAGTGACTTCGCAAAATCAATCCGCAAAGCCGCCAACGTGAACCGATACATTCCCGCTGACGCTTGGAGACCCTATTTTATCCTGATCGAAGATATCGCAACCCATGCCAAAACAGACGTTCTCACCAATCTCTTGCGTCAATCTCAAAGCGAAAAAGGTGTACTCCTTTACCCTGAAACCGAAAACCAACGTTGGCTTTCGGAGTACAACACCTTGCACAGTCAAGCCGATCTGTCACCCGAACAAAGCGATCGACGCGATCTACTCGAGGAGTTCTTCTCCGCGAACATGCTTGGAGCGGCTCACCCGGAAAAAGCGTGGCGCCTTCACTCGACCCCCAACGTGTCTCTTATCGGCATTTTAGATACAACGCATGCACCCAAAGAACTCGATCTTCTTTCTCATGCCTTCGTTCTCACATTGCCTGAAATTGGTCTTCCCGATCCCAGCAATCTTTCTGCGCTGGCTCCCAAACTAAAAAAATTAGATATCCAGCAGCACAAACTCGAAAACTTCGATGCTTGGGAACGTTTCCCCCAGTGTAGAAAGCAGCTGTTTGATATGATGCGAGAGCTCAGTGCATGTAACTTCAACCTGACCGCGGCTCTCTCGGAGCAGGTCTCATCCTTTCTGTACCTGTGTGCCCTATGGGGAATTCCAGATGGTCCTGTAGCCGCGTCCCACCTGTTCCAAACCCTATTTCTCCCTCGAATTCGCTGTCGAGGCAGCAAAGCGGTTGAGCCTCTGACGAAGATACTCTCCAAAGACGGCCTCGCTCCCGATCTCCTCAAACGGCTCTCACACTTGCGAAACAAGGCGATCCAACACCAATCAGAAATCTTTCACGGAGCCCTGCGCTAAGGGTATAAACCGTTGTCGAACCCTCCTCCTTCTCTACAGTATCCAAAGCCGATTCTCGATGCAAATGCGTCTCGATCGAGCGCTCACCTTTCTACCCACACCCTCGCACAGCACCTTTACAGTGGACATCGGGTTTCACTCCAAGATCGATATGCCAAGGGGGAACGTATTCTATCCGATCTACGGCTTCTCCTTGCGGCACCGACCAAAGAAGCAGATTACCAAACCAAGCGAGCATTTCAGCAACGGTTTCAGCCGCTCGCGAAACAGCTTTTGGTACCCGTTACCCAAAACACAATTCCATTGCCCGATGCACCTTTCATCGGATTTTTATCGCGTTTCTATCCGAAGTTATCGACGTTCCACCTTTCTTTCTTAGACGTGAAAAGGCTTCACGAGTCTTGGAAGCGCTACAAAGCGGGTCTCCTCTTTGCTGTTCTGGGACATCGCATTCACCCGATTTACGGCGTCTATGCTCCGACAAGAACCACGCATTTGGAACTCTTCGCAACGTGGCTCCGACAATATCAGGGCTCAAAGTCTCTTGGCATTGATGTAGGAACCGGGTGTGGGGTTCTCGCACACCTCTTGTGTCGCTCAGGTTTTCAAGAGGTACGCGCCACCGACATCAACCCCAATTCGATCCACAGTGTGCAATCAGATGCCGACCGCCTATCCCATCCCATTACAGCCGTTCATACAGATTTGATCGGTTCTACCTCTCTTTGTGCGGACTTAATTGTCTTTAATCCACCATGGATGGCCGGGAGCACGCAACATCTATTGGATCAGGCCTTGTATTTTGAACAAGATCTGTTCCCGCGCTTTTTTGATCAGGCACTGCGCAACATGCACGAGCACAGCCGGCTCGTTCTCGTCTTTTCGAACATACTGCGCCTCGTCCAACCCAAATATCCTCATCCCATCGAGACCGAGCTCGCTCGCGGCCGCTTCACCTTGGTACAAACGATGCATCGTCGGGTAAAAGGCGCCCGAACGCAAAGTGGCAAACGCCGGAAAACGAGGGAAAAGGTCGAAATTTGGGAACTACGAAAATCCGAAACCCTATAATACGGTTCGAATCATCACATTTCGCGGCGTCACATGAAATGGGCAAAACACACCCAGTTCTACCTCTCGGCCCGCTTCGATAAGGTATTGAGACGCATCCAAGACGATGAGCAACTCGATCGCTCGTCGGAAAAGCAAGCGTGGAACCCCAAGAGCACGCACCTTTCGCGCACGCTCTGCCCCAACCCATTCCCATCGCGCTTCGGGCTTCTTGGGAGACATTACGGCATGCTTCTCTTGCATGTACATACAGAACTCGACAAAGGAGCGATCAAAGACCGATCGCGGAACAGAGGGAAATCTCGTATTCTCAATGCCGTTCTCCTCTAGAAAAGAAGCTAAACCCAAGCGATAGCGCAGCGCTTTTTTCCGTAAGAGGATCCGTTTTCGCCTCGAAGTGCTAATCCACGCCGATGGCATCATCAACTCGTGCTTTTTCAATTGCGCCTCCTTTGGTAAAGCAGTACTCTTGGGATACCACACCCCGTGCTCACGTTTATGATAGCAACACGGAGAAAGAGCCAGCGAGCTGTGGTGCTCCAGCGCGGTATCCAAAGCGATGTCGCTCAAGGAACCGCACGCGTGCAGCGCACAGATCATACTCTGCGGGGGAACGATCGGGACATCCTTCTGCAGATCAACCGTACGATACGAGACGTCCAGCGTTTTCGCTTCGCGCAGTCCATACTCCACCAAGTGCGGATCCTTCTCAAGTGCCAAGACGGTACTCGACCAATTATCAGCCAAGGCTCTCCCCAAATGCGCTTTACCGGCACACCAATCAACCACGGATTCACACGGAGATAAAACATTGATGAAGGCCTGTAATTGGGTACGTTTACGAGCCGCAATCCCGTGGGGCGACACCAACCAATTACCGACGACGGGAAATACTGGTAACCGACAGAGCTCTTCCATTTCTCGTACCACTTTCGCCAATCGACAGTCCCATTGCAGTACCCCGTACGGATTCGCTTCCAAGGTGTCAATCTCATCTGGGCTCAAGGAAAGAAGTTTCTTTCGCAGGGTCTCGAAGGTATCCCCCCAATCGATATTCAAGGAATAAAAAGCCTGTTGAGACCATAAAAACCGCGAGTCTGCCAGCAGCCTCCACAAAGAGCAGAGGCGATTATGATAACTGCTGGGCATGGTTCTTGAGCATAACGGCAACCTCTCGATCGTTCATCTGAGCGGCTGAGATGCGATGAACCTTCTCAACGGGACGCTTCTGCAAGCCGTGTAAGTATCCCTTATCGTAGTATTGAAGAGCCAAGTGTACGGCATCTTCCAAGGAGCCCGATTCGATCAGGGAGACCAAATGATCGGTTCGATCCGGTCCAAAGCGCTTGCGGATTTTGGATGCTGCCTGTACCAACGACGAAGATTCCAAGGAGCCGTAACCATTCAGTAAATGTGCTGTTCTTTCTTTTAGCGTGCGTTCGATAAACAACACATTCGACAATCGAATTTGGCTCCAGATGTTCTTCGGAATCACCACTTTTCCCACCATACGGCTCTCGTCTTCGACCCAAAATCGTGAGTCCTGAACGCGGGAAAGAGACATTGCAAGCAGATTTTCAAAATGCGACTGGGATGGCTGAGACCCCAAACCCAACGCGCCGAATGCGGAACCTTTGTGGTTTGCAAGCTTCTCTAGGTCGATAATCTGCTCCCCCAAAGTCGGAAATTGATTGAGAACTTCACTCTTCGCGGACCCCGTAAAGCCACCGAGCACAATCATCGAATAATCCTTTTCAAACTGACGAAAAACCCATTTCCGAAAGGCTTTGTATCCCCCCTCTAAAACAAATACGTCTACCTGACAGAGGTCCAGTAACCATGCCACCGCCTGTGAGCGCATACCGCCACGAAAACAATGAACGGCCAATCGATTCTTTTCGGACAAAGACAATCCCTTTTCCGCTAAAGAACGAAGTTTGCTTCCAACAATACCCAAACCTTCAAGGGTCGCCTGCCTCCGACCGCGCTGCTTGTACAGGGCACCGACTTGCGCTCTTTCTGCATCATCAAACAACGGAAGGTGAATCGCACCCGGAATGTGTGATTTTTCGTATTCTACCGGTGCTCGAACGTCGATGATCGGGCAACCGAGAGCCAAAAACTCTTCTATTGAGACAAGTTTAACCATACGGTTTTATTGTATCCCAACCGAATCTTTTTGCACGTCGGCCGCTGAATTCAGCGCCTTGGTCAGAAAGGGCGCAAGCGCTTGTGCGACCACTCGATGACCATCGGGTCGCAAGTGCACATGATCTTGAAATAGCCCCTCGGGCAGAATTCCTTGCTCATCCGCGAGGAGATTCGGCAGATCGACCACCGTTACCCCTTCTTGCGCTATGGAGCGTAGATACGCTTGGGCGTCACTGGAGATTCTCAACGGTATTCGATCTGCATCGGACGCTTGCTTCAACCTATCCCATGCACCTTTCGGGTCGCTTTCCAACATGGAGATCGCTTCATCGTATATTTCCACGGCACACGGACTTTCGTCCCCACAGTCTCCTAAAGGAGCCCGACGCAAATCACGAATGGGCACGACCAACACCAAAGGCACCCCCTCACTTTTGGCAAGCCAAACAATTCGATCCATGTTTCGTTTGAAGTAATTCAAGGCACGAATTTTCTGCGACTTCTCTATTTTAGGGCCTGAGAATTGCTTTTTTGGATTGGGTTTCGCCGTATTGCCTCGCGCCAACCCTATCGCTTTTCGAAGAGAGGCAAACAGACACAACCCCTCTAAAAAGCCTTGAACGTGTGCGGACGTCGTACCAGACCAACCCTTGTAACGCTGGTGAAAGTATGTGTTCCCAAAATCGTTGTGCCCCGTGTAAATCACCCAAGCGTCCATGGGATAACCGCGAAGTTCGTCTATGATTTGCAGTAAATCGTGAGAGTCGAGAGATGGATTCCCCAAATTTAACCCTTGCACGCGTGTCTTTTGCGCCAAGAGATTGGGGAATTCACCCCGGTGCCCAACATTCATGGTTCCACCGTGGACACTGCTTCCGCCAAGCACGGCAAAACGAGCCTGGCGAGAGTGAGTGGGAAAGGAACCGGTTGACCGATGCTGATAGGTCGCCGTTACTCGACGGTTTTGCTCTTGAAACCAAGCGGTATGAGAACGAGTACCCGAATAGACCTGAACCGCGGCGGATGGAGGTCCCATCGTCACCCGCAGAACCGCCTCTACCAGCCCTAAAAAAAGAAGAGAGACCGAAAGCCCCATCATAAACTTTCGCACGAAACGTCGTCCAACACTCATCATGCGACTATACACTCGGTGAATGAGACGATTCATTTCGAAAAGCAAGGATGGCCGCAACGACCTCCTCCGGCTCGGCCATTCGACCTGGACCATATTCACCGCAGGCCATGTCCCCATCCACTGGCCCCACAAAACGAACCCCATCCGATTGAAGCGTAGAAATATTTCTTTGTGTAGCCGGATGTAACCACATCCGAACATTCATGGCGGGAACAACCATAACGGGCTTGTCTGTCGCCATTAACGCCGTCGAAGCCAAGTCATCGCACAAGCCGTGCGTCATCTTTGCCAGCATATTGGCTGTGGCCGGTGAAACCAAGACCAGATCCGCCATCCGCGAAAGCTGAATGTGACCCATTTCGGCTTCATCACTCAAGGAAAATAGATCCATGTACACGGGCTGCCCCGAGAGTGCCGCTGCGGATAACGGGGTAATAAACTGCTGACCCGCCTTGGTCAAGATGACCCGAACCTCGATTCCTTCTTTGCGAAGCAACCGGATTATCAACAGAGATTTGTACGCGGCAATACCACCACAAACAATCAACAATACCCGAAAGGCGCTCACTTTAACCTACCCTTATCCATCATGTGTCTATATTTCCACTAACATAAAACCCACACATATACATCCAACCCGACCCTTTTCCATATGCATAGTGGTGGATTTACGTTAAGTGGCCTAGATGAAGAGTATTTTGATGCGCCCTTTGCCAAAGCATATACAAAATCATCCCAAATTGATCCACGCCTATCGCCCCAACGTAGCGGCTGTCATCCAACGGGCGAACGGCCATGTTTTGTGGTGCGAGCGTTCAAAACCGCCGTATTCTTGGCAATTTCCACAAGGAGGTATGAACGAACACGAGAGTTTCGAAGAGGCTCTCATGAGAGAACTGCATGAAGAGCTGGGTATAGCGGATCCAACAAAGCATTTTACGATCAAACAAAGCCTGCCGGAGACCATTAGCTATCAGTTTCCCGTCACGGTTATCGAACGCTATCTCAAACGTGGCATTCCCTCTTACATCGGCCAAGAACAACACTGGTTCTTGCTTCATTTTTCAGGCACAGACCAAGATATTAATCTGTCGTTCGAGGGCGAAAAATCTGAATTTCGTCGCTACGTTTGGGACGGCCCTGACATGCTCCGCAAAGTCGCGCACTTCAAACGAAAAAGCTATCGCAAAATACTCAAGGCTTTCTCTGTGATATAGATTTCCGGTAAATGCACTCGTGAACACCTTCTTTTACATAATCTTCCAGTAATCCAACCTTTCGATAGCCGAGCGATTCATAAAAACGACGGGCCTTGCGGTTGCTTTGGGTAACGAGCAGAAGCAGATCGCGACGCGCCGCATGTCGATGCTCCATCGCATCCATCAGAGCGCGACCGATTCCCCGACGATGAAAGCGATCATCTACGGCCAAGAGTCGCAAGTAAGGTGTTCTGTCAAATCCACCGTCCACAATGACCCAACTAAAACCGGTTACAATACCATCCAAACATGCAACGTGCAGCTCTGCCTCGGGTCGCTCCATCGCAGACGCAAGCCAAGAGACCATCTTCTCCGCCGCGATTCCATACGACTGAAAAAAGGCGCTGCGCGATACCATTTCTTGGCAAGCGACCAAATCTGCCTGTGTCATTAAACGGACTTCCATCATCACTCTCCTGCATTCGTGCGAATTTTCCATGTCCAACGATCTAACATACTCATCTCTTGGCTTACAACATCGATACGATGTAAGGTATTTGCTTGAACGTCCATCGAAAAAGAAAACCCTTCTGCATCCCATGAGTATTGCTCTTCGGGCAAAGCCACGTGGTCTAGCATAATGAGTGGCTCCTTGGTCAATCCGCTCAAACGAAAAGAAGCACCCTCAACCGATCCGTCACCGGGATTCGCGATCGTAAACCCACTTGGATGGTCTTCTATGATTAACCGTTCCATTCCTCTTAGGTGATCGCCAATCGCCACGATACCGGCGACCCATATATCCCTCTTTTTTTGACGTATCCCAAGTTCAGCAAACAGTTTCTCGGCCTCGTCCCGCAGAACATACTGACCATCTTTCCCTTCCAACAGCGTCCACGTTTCGGTATG
>JAYYRF010000778.1:0-5845 GCA_036127535.1 Myxococcota bacterium
GTCAACGGCACACGCATGTCAGGCCGCGAGCCGGCTTATATCAACCAATGGTAACTTTGCGTTCTTAACCGGTTTACTCCACAAAATCGGTCTGATGGTACACCTGATCAATCTACCGAGCCCAACCCAAGAACCACGAAAAAGCCAAGCCTTGTGGGATGCGCTTAATATCAGCCATCCCGCGATATCTCATTACATTTTGTCGCATTGGAAAATGCCAAACGAAATCTTGCTCACGATTGGCAACTATGGTCAATTGCTCATCAATGATCAACTCAATGAATTGAGTGCGCTGTTACTCATCGCAGAAGAAATCACGCGCAGAATTGGGTATAGCCATCCGAGCCTGACATCCAAAGACTCTTTCTCAACGTACCCACAAGAAGATTATCAAGATGCAATCCAGCTTCTCAATCTCAATGCGAACGATCTCGAAAAGATCATGACAGAAACCCAAAACGCACTCCGTCTGACATCAAGAATCGTGTAAGATTTCCTTCAAGAGGATCGCTCCCTCTCTCACGATTTCCGGGGGGGGCACACGTATAACAAAATCGAACATAGGTTGAGTATTGCGCGCCAAAGGAAGAACCGGGCGCGATGAGAAGCTTCGCCGCGATACACCGCAAGAAGACATCATCCATGTCTCGCCCTTGTAGGTACGGTTTGATATCCCAAAAATGGAATGTACTCCCCTGCGGTCGGGGCAAATCCAAAATATCCGCGGTTTCATAGGCAATCTGTTTATACGCCTCTCTGGCGTACCCCAGCCAACTTTCTCCCATTTTCAACGCCCTTAATGCAGCAATCTGTGAAGCCGTTGAGACGGAATAGAACGAATTGACCGCCGATTTTTGTAGGTACCGGACGGTTTGCGCATTCGGCCCCAAGATAAAGCCACATCGGTTTCCAGCCATGCCAAAAACCTTAGAAAAACTGTAAAGTGAAAAGGTTCTCTCGGGCGCATACGTCTTCATCTCTATATGGCAGTCATCGAAAACGAGTTTTTCGTAGACCTCATCTGCCCAAATCCAAAGATTGTTCTTTCGGGCAAAGGTCGTCAAATCTGTGACCTGCTTTTCATTTAGCATAAGGCCGGTCGGATTATTGGGCGTGTTGACGTAAATAGCGACGGTCTTATCCGTTAGATATGGTGATAAAAGATCCGAAACCGACAAATCTCGATCGTAGAAGGGTACCGATACGGGTTTCCCACCTACATTTTGAACAATACCAGCCGCGAGAGGCCAATAAGGAGCGAGAATCAGTACCTCCTCCCCCATTCCCACAAAAGTTTGAGCCAACAAAAAGAGACCGCCGGTTGCGCCGGGCGTAACCAAAATCTGATCCAAATCAATACAATAGCACTCCGAGATCTCTCGAACCAAATCAGGATAGCCAACGGTTTTGGTGTATCGATGCATACCCGGATACTGCTTTTCAGTAAGATCCTCCATGCAAGCTCCTTTGACGGGAGTCAGGTATGTATCTCCAATATGCAGAGGATAGGTGGGTGTACCCATGTTCTTGATGTGCTCTGCAAATTTGGAATAGGGACTACCACGAAGATTACTCAAATGCGTATTCAAATTAGGGGGTTTGGGCATAACGACAGAAACCTCATTTCTTTTTCTTTTAATATTTATTATATTGCCTGCGACTCTAAAATTACAAACTAACAGAAATATATAAAAGAGAGGCGTATGTTAGAACGACTAAAGACTTTAGCCGCAGACTTTTGGTGGACTGGAGACCCATGGGCCAACGATGTTTGGCAAGAACTCGACCCTTGGCTTTGGGAAGATCTCGCTCACAATCCCATCGCAATGTTGGAAGAACTAGACTGGGAAAGCGTATCCGACACATGGAAAGAAAAAGCAGAACGACTTTTGGAAAGGTATGATGCATATCAGAAAAAAGAAACTTTGAAGGATTGCCCCGACATAGCGTACTTCTGTATGGAATTTGGCTTACATGAATCATTCCCAATGTATTCAGGTGGCTTGGGTATCCTCGCAGGAGATCATGTTCGCAGTGCCTGCGATCTGAAGCTCAAATTTATCGGTGTAGGACTCTTGTTCCAGCACGGATACTTTGCACAGTATCTGCATGCAGGTCGCCAAGTTTCTGCGCGACCCCACTACTTACACCAAAAGATGCCTCTGACATTGGTTCGAGACGCAAACGGCAATGCAATCAAAATCCAAATACCGTTCAGAGAATCTGTTTTACATGCACAAGCTTGGATCTTAAGGGTCGGAGCCGTTCGTCTTTACTTGTTGGATACCAATCTTCCAGAAAACGACCAGGAACAACGCTCTCTCACGCAGAGTCTATATGGCGGAGATTCAAAACAACGAATCGCCCAAGAGATCCTCGTAGGTATTGGTGGGGTACGTCTCTTAGAAGCCATGGGTAAGAAGATCGACGTGTATCACATGAACGAGGGTCATTCCGCGTTCTTAGTGTTGGAATTATGGATTCGCGCGATGCAACAAGGCGCATCATCGAAAGATGCATGGGCACAAGTGAAAGAAAAATGTGTGTTTACCACCCATACACCTGTTCCGGCCGGCCACGACCGGTTTTATTGGGGCTTGGTCAATGAATACCTCGGAGCATACAGAGCGCAAGTCGGCTTACCCGAGGGTGCTTTTATGGACTCCGGTCGCGAAGACCCCAAAGATCTGGGCTCGCCGATGAGCATGACAGTTCTCGCACTCAACGGCAGTCGAAAAGCCAATGGTGTAAGTAAACTTCACGGAGAAGTCTCTCGGGAGATGTTCTCGCACCTCGATCACACCATTTCGCATATCACAAACGGTGTGCACCCCACAGCATGGCTAGCACCTGAGCTTGCCGATCTTTTTGACAATCATCTTCCAGCGTGGAACGAGAACTGGGAAAATGCATCTTTTTGGAAAAAAACGCGCAAACTCCCCAAAGACAAATTGTGGGAAATGCGCACTGTTCTTCGCACAAAATTAATCGCAGAGGTCAGAAAGAGAGTTGGGCGAGATGTTCTCGACGAGAATGCCTTAACCATTGGATTTGCCCGACGATTTGCAACCTACAAACGAGGTGCACTGATCTTCTCCGATCCCGATCGATTACAGGCCATTCTAGAGAGCGGCGCCCAACTGATCTTTGCCGGAAAAGCACATCCAGCTGATATACCTGGCCAAAACGTGTTGGCCACGGTACATCGCTTTAGTCGAGACCCAAGATTTAGGGGACGCGTGGTCTTTGTACCGAACTACGACGCTCATATCGGTCGCCTACTCACACAAGGTTGTGATGTTTGGCTCAACAACCCACGGCGCCCAAGAGAGGCAAGCGGTACCAGCGGTCAAAAAGCGGCGCTAAACGGCAACCAAAATCTATCTATTCTCGATGGCTGGTGGCCCGAGGGGTATGATGGAAAGAATGGCTGGGCGATTGGAGACACGAAGGACTGGACGGATTTGGAAGCGCAAGATAATTTCGATGTAGAGAGCCTGTATTCTTTACTCGAAGAAGAAATTATACCATGCTTCCAAAATCCTACGAAGTGGACGAAAAGAATGATTCACACCATTCAAACGTGCGGCCCCGTTTTCAACACGCATAGAATGGTGCGAGACTATCTGAATATGCTGTATATAAACGCTTAGGCGCTTGAAAAGAATACATCCCTGTCTCTTGGCTAGCCCCAAAACTACAGCCAGCGAAGTGACGAGTATTGCCCGCGAATGTGCTGGTTATAAAACTTGCCAGCAGACGGCGCACTGATCAAGTCTTGAAAAATACTCGCCGGAATACCGATGTATCTGTAAATATGTCCTGAATGAAAGTACAACTCCATCGTTCTGGTGGAGGGATGATATAAGACTTCAGACAGGTTGGTTGAGTTGAGAAGCACACGCATTAGACCTCCATTGTGTACCTATATTATAGATCGAATTTCGCGGTTTTCAAGTCTTTTCGGACACTATATGTCCTAATATTAAAGGATATACTGAACAAAAATAAACCTTTTTTGCGAATAAAAGTCTGTCCTCCGCACAGAACCAAAAAGTCTACGTTAATCATTAAAGACAAGCCAAACCTTTTCCTCCTCTTCCATCCTTTTACCCGTCTAATTTTTAATCCAATCGGTCATGACCATATCGCAAACACGATTTACACCCAGTACAGCCAGTCTTCTACGGGAAGAGATCAAGCGATGTGGTGGGATTGAGGTCTTTGCGATTGGAACGCTCAATGAAGAGGGCCTGATCGCAGATATCAGCATCCATTGTCGGGGTAATCAACATGCCGTGCCCGCCCTTTTGTCCAGACCAAAGGCGGGCGAAGTCGTAATCCATAATCACCCGTCCGGTCTTCTACAAGCTTCCAATGCAGATATGTACTTGGCGAATCTGTATGGCGAAGATGGCGTCGGTGTCGTTATCGTGAATAACCAAGTCGACCGCGCTTTGTGGGTTGTAGAGCCGCATACCAAAAAACTGAACCGAATATCACCGGACGATATATTGCGATTTTTCGAGCAGCAATTGCCGAAGGCCATTCCCAATTTTGAAGTTCGAACCGGTCAAATCGACATGGCGCTACACGTTGCAGAGGCCCTCAATAACGGCGATGTCTCGATCTTGGAGGCGGGAACCGGCACCGGTAAGTCGCTGGCCTATCTGCTTCCTGCAACATTGTGGGCTCTCAAGAATGACACCAAAGTTGCGGTGGCCAAATTCACCATAACCCTACAAAGTCAGCTGGTTCTCTCAGACATTCCCATTTTAAAAGCCGCGGGTCTCCAATTCGAACACGCCTTAATCAAAGGTCGCAACAACTATCTGTGCCGACGAAGAACAGGAGAGGCGATCAAAAATAACCCCAAGGATCCTACACTACAAGCAATCTCTCAATACATTAAAACCGCTACGGAAGGCTCTAAATCAGACATGGCTTTCCCAATTCCCGAAGACATTTGGGATGAAGTTGGATCGGATCACGATCAGACGCTTCGCGCACGCTGCCCCCATTTCAATCAGTGCTTCTACTATGAAGCGAGACGACAAGCGGCCAAGTCTCATATTCTCGTCGCCAACCACCATCTCTTACTCGCAGACATGCTCGTCAAATCCGAAACGGGCAATGAAGGAATTCTACCCAAATTCAACCGTGCGATCATCGATGAAGGTCATCATCTCGAAGATGCGGCCACCGCTTTGTTTCGGCAGCAGCTTTCTTCGCGTTCGATCAAGCGGGCGGTACGTCCTCTTATCATGCAAAAAAAGAAACCCGGAGCACTGGAAAAAATTGCTTTCTTCCATCTTTCGCATTCCCAGTCTCTATCCGAAGACAAGCGTATAAGCGGGCTGAAGATCGTTGACGAACTCAATGTTACACTACCGAAAATTCACAAAGAATCGGAGTTTTGGTTCCAACAAATCGCCTGTGACACACTCTCTAAGGAGGTTCCCTCCTTCCGAATTAAGTCGGAATTTGCCAAAAACCCATTGTGGAACCAAAGCATTGAACCCACACTTGTACAGGCATCTTTGGCTTTGGGGGAAGCGTCGGACAAAATAGCCCAACTTGAAGAACTCCTCGAAGATCTACCCGAAGAAATTCGCTTACAAGAGATACAACCCCTTCTCAGCATTCAAAAATCGCGTAAACGACTCGCGGCACAATCCGGCTTTTTACAGTCCTACAAACTGATCGGTCAATATGGAGGAAGTATCCAACAAGATCCAACCGTGCGCTGGGTCGAAAAGGCAAAGGGAAGATATTCCGTTCCAACCGCACAACTCTCCATGGCTCCCATCGAAGTCGGTCCTACACTCCAAGAAAACCTCTTCTC
>JAYYRF010000779.1:0-2844 GCA_036127535.1 Myxococcota bacterium
TGAATCAACAGCCGCAATGGGCTTGGCGCTCCATTTTGGAGCCCCATTATGTTTCTACAGTTGGAGGAGACTCCTCGGTGGTTGCCTTTGCACGCGATGAGAATCTGTGTGCCCAACTTTGGTCTGCAGATCACGGCTATCCAGGGGATCCCGTTTACTTAGAGTTCCACAAAAAAGCGCCCGTAAGCGCCTTGCGGTATTGGAGAGTGACTGACCGCAAACTAACCCTTGGGGCTAAAAAATTATATCCGCCGGAGATAGCCCAAAATCGTGCGCGTTTGCATGCGTATCACTTTGCAAATCTCGTTGAGCAGACGTTACGCCATTATTCACATTCCGGTAGACAAGGGACACTCACATGCTGTTTCGATGCCGAACTGTTTGGTCATTGGTGGTTTGAGGGGATTCACTTCCTACAGGCTCTTTTTCAAGAACTCTCGCGCAAGGAGGGGGTGCGCGTTTGTACCTCTACACAAGCGATTAAAAATTCTCCCCCGGACAAGGTCGTTTGGATACCAGAATGTTCATGGGGGGAAGAATCGGATCATCGTGTGTGGCTGAACGACAAAACCCTCTGGATATGGAATGCGATTCACATTGCGGAAGAGCGGTATCACACACTCCAAGCCAAGCTTAAGAATCATGCGATGACAGAGGGAGATCAGTTGCAAACCCTTGTTCAACAACTACGCTGGAACTTTCTTCTGTTACAGGCGAGTGATTGGCCCTTTGTCATTCACAACAACAGCGCAACCGACTATGGTCATCAGCGGTTTTCCGTTCACTTGCAGCGATTCGAACGGCTATTCTCGGTCATTGAAAAACGCTTGTTGGGTGTGCCTCTTTCAGAGCGAGAAGAACTGCAAGTGCGTGAAGCGGAGATGCACGAGCCACTCCCCAAGATTTAGTCTTGCATCAATCCCTTTGCGAGATGAGATACATGATGGTCTGTGCTTTGATCGAATCTGCGACGCTTCACTTGTCGTTTGGCTTCTGCCCGATCTAACTTGGATAGCGCATACAAGGCTTTGAGTTGTATGAAGGTGCTGGGGTGATTGAGTTGTTCGATCAAATCTGGGATTAGTTCAACCGCTTCCCTCCAATGTATCGCTCGAATCGCTGCTTGCAGAACATCGACGTCCTTTGATTGCAAAGCGTTTCGTATCGGTTTGATCGGTAGGTCGGGGTTTGAAGAGATGGCCAAGAGAAGTTCTCTTTGTACGCTTTCAGATGAATCTCGAGAAGAGAGATTAAAGAGAGAGGCGTCAAACCGGTTTGGTAGAGTGAGTTCAACAATGGTAGCCCGCAATTCTACGGACTCGCTTTCATACGAACGGAGGATAGAAGGATGTAGGTTGGGATCGCAGCGATGCATTAAGTACAAAAGGGCTCTGCGAACGTCGGTCGATTCTCCTTTTTGATGGTACCTCTCCAAATACAGCGGAATCCAGTCAGGGGATATGAGATCGGAACCGACAAAATGAAGTTGCCCGATTCGATTGGGGTACGGAGATAGATTCCAGCGCCTTTCGTATTGTTCCGGGTAATCCGTCTCAAGATTGTGAAGGTCTGGATTGGCGAGAGCCATGGATAAAAGTAAATGAAGCACAGTCATATCTCCTAAAACTCCCACCAGTTCTCGATGGGTTTCCGTATGGTGTTACTGCCGCAATGGACTTCTCCCAGTTGCGTGTGGTACCATTCCCAATCATCGACCCAGTGGGGGGTAATAGACGCCGGAAGAAGCTCTTCAAACACCGCGATGTATGCATCTCCTTCGGTGGAGCCCAGATTCGAGCGAAAGAACGGATCAGGAATGAATGCGTCGGCACTTTCTCCTGAATCATGTGTGAATACCGCCATATTCACGACACCCGGGATTAAAGCGGCTGCGTATCCTGAACATCCTCTGGGCGCCTCAAATATCATCGGAATTCGTATGATCTCTTCATCAGTCAAACCGAATTCTGTTTTGAATCGTTCGATATTCGGTTCGATGTAGAGCTCTTGAATTTCTTCATTCAGTCTCCGGAGTGAAGTGTCCGATAAAATCGTCTCTACATCTCCATAACGATATGTCTGACCGTAAAGGGGTAGCAAATAATTCCCCGGTAGCGACTCGAGGAAGTCGTAGCCCTCATTGACATCGGTAATCATCATTCGAAAACCTTGAGGAGCGGTTGGATCGGGTAGAAACGTGACGAATTCATCGACATGACCAACACATAGGAATGTGATGTCGAGTTCGACAGGAGACTGATATTCTTGCTCATCCAAAAATGTTCTGAGTTTCTTTGTCAATCGGTCTTCTCGCCATTTCCCATAGTATATCCGTCCAAAGGGGTAATGGGTGTCTCCAACTTGAACGGGAGGAGACGCCTCCAAATTGCCGAAAGAGTCTTGAGAATTTGGATAGGTGTTCCCCCAAGTACCAACAGACATATCGGGGGACAGCAGCTCCTCCTCCGAGAGATAAGCGAGCCCGCGATCGCGAATTGAATCGATGGCAAACTGGTTTTGGGTTGTGGGGGTAAAGGTGTTGGCAAACTCGAATTCGTCTTGTAACCATACGTCGAAGTTATAATCTTCCAGCCGATAGCTTGTAAACCGATCTCCCAGTACGTTTTCAAATGGCTTTACAAAGGATTGATTTCCGCCTTGACCATCATAAGACATCGACATCATACGTTCTGCTGGTTGCAGATGGTGAGCAACGAGAAGCGGCGCGGATTGGACGATGATGTCCGTGCTTCGAATTACGGTTCCATTCTCCTCGATCCGGAGTGTGAGTGTCGCTTGCGCATTAAACGAGGTGGATTCTATTTGTAGGTTGAGATCTTCTTC
>JAYYRF010000780.1:0-10497 GCA_036127535.1 Myxococcota bacterium
GGGCTGTCCAAATGTTCGCACCCACTCTTGTTCTCCTTGGGCGCTCACCTTTGTCATGATACAGTCCCAGTTTTGGGTACCGTATCCCGTTGTATGTCCAGCGATCACGAAGGAACCGTCCTCATTGAGGTCAAAATCAAAGGCTTGGTTATTATTGTCTTCCCCGTAGCTTTTCGTCCACTCGACTCCCCCCTGTCCATCGGTTTTGACAATGGCCGCATTCAGCTCGTCCTGCTCGTTCCAAGAATTGGAGAGTACCGCAAAGCCACCATCAGGGGTTTGTCGCACTTTAGTCCCTTGCATGATCGACAGGGTTTGCTCCCACTGTACGACACCATCCGGGTCAACCTCCATTAAGAACCCCTCCCCTTCATCGGCAATGAATACAAATCCCGACTCGGTGTAATTTTTAAAACCGGTCGCAGCAATGTTTCCGTTGCTCATTCTGTCCAATCCACGAATCATTCCAACATTGGCGCCACCATAGGTCTTTTCCCACACGACATCTCCTTGAAAATCCAGTTTGATCAATGCTGGCTTTTGGGTTCCATCAACCGCCAATCCTCCGGCCGCTATATACCCATCAGATACTTCTTGGATGGCGATTCCCACATCCCACTGACCCGCCTGACCAATGATCGTTTGCCACTCCAATTCGCCAAAAGAATCGACTTTGACGATCAAAATATCAGATGTGTTCGCTCCGGACTCGGCATTGTGCCCAATCGCGATGTAACCACCATCTGAAACCTGGTGACCTTCATGTACGTGCTCTTCCCGATCGGTGCCTTGGCCTTTGTTCCAAGCGATGGTGGGCGCACCATCGTTGGTACCGGATTGATTTGTACCCCATCCTGAATCTTCAGGGGTCTCATCATTCTCTTCTTCCCATGTTTCGTCTTCCGTAGACGTATCTTCATCCTCGTCCTCATCCTCTCTTTCTGCGTCCGTTTCGGCTTCGTTCCCTTCCAACCCTTCTGTATCTTCCCCCTCCGCACACACCTCTTCTTGCTCTGGAGAGAGTTCTTCCGCATCGGCACACGCTTGCTCATCTCCATTGCCGCATTCTTCAAAAAGACGTTCCACTTCTTGTCGGATATCTGCACATTCGTCGGAAGAGGCATCATTGTGGGACGTTTTTACGTCGAGGGAACAGGCAGACAGCGTTACAAAGGTTTTTAAGAAGGGGCGATTCATTGTTTTCTCCGTTTTGGTGTTATTGAGCGAGGATAATCCTCGTCATAGAAACGACCGCAAATGAAATTTGTACGCGTGTAAAAAACAAAAAGCGTACTTTCTTTCCAGTACACCGCACCGTATACCAAACAATTGAGTTTCAGCAGTGACTTAGGGGCTCTCGTCCATAGAAGCCGCTGTCTCTACTTTTGGACGTTCAAGATTCGGTTTATGCCTTTCTCGTTATCGAATCCCAACAGACATCAGCTTGCTGGAGACATTTCCATGTCCATTCTCATTGAAAGCGACACCGTTATATGAATACCCTACATCACCATTGGTGCGAAAGTACGGGGACTGAACATCGTCACACCAACTGCCGCATCTTTTATGGCAACCATCATAGTAACCGGTCATCATAATGCCAACATGCATCCATACGTCGTCGCAAACATTCATCTCGTAAGACCAATTGGTCGATGCGACACCATGTGCATCAAATAGCGTTTGATGCACGTGGTACCCGCTGTTGTAGCCCAAACCATTGAGCGTAAGCGGCTCGCCAGACTGAGAGGTAAACCAAGCTTTTTCTCCACTATCGTGGTTGTGATATATCGTGTCCGTGAACAGCACGTCACCACAAGCGGTTCGATAACCATCTACACCAAAATCAACGCTGTACTCGGTTTCGGTTTCGATATGGACTTCATTAGACGCAGTGTAGCACATAGTCCAACCGCCACCATCGGTTGTCATGTCGCAGTACGCCTGAAACGCGGTGCCCGTATTCATTGGATCAACCCAGTAGACGCCATCTCCAATGCTTTCGCCATCTTCCAAAACGGAAAGACAGCTGGTTGCTGGACACTCCGAAGTATGTCCCGCTCCCATAGAACATTCGAGATCTATTGTCACTTCCGCACTCGTATTGCTCTCACCGTCTTCGTCTACCACTTCTACAGAACATGACCACGCTTCGTAGGATCCGAGCATTTCGGTTGGGATGGTGTCGCCATCGTATACAGTACTGGTTGTCGAGCCATCATATTCGACACCATCTACATACCAATGGAAAAGAAAGGAGAGTTCCTCTGCATCCACATCCTCCGCGGATACGATGGAACAAGTCAAATCCTCGAGTCCGGGTGTAATGGCAACACCAGGAAGAGACGCGGTTGGCGTATTGGGCGGAGTGTTCAAAACGGTTATCATCGAAGATGCTTCTCCCGTTGTATCGGTACCATCGTTCGCGCTTACCAAAACATAAATGCTTTGATTTTTATCGAAAAGGGTACCGCTGCCGAAGATTTCCGAACCATTGAGCTGGTTCGATGCTCCGGATTGAACGGAAACATTGTTGACAAACCACTGATATTGGAATGTAACCGAATCGCCGTCCGCGTCGGTCGCTCCTGCGTTTACGATCAGCGTATCGTTTGTGTAGACGGTTTGCGTATTAAAAGAGATTCCGGTAATCTCCGGTGCGGTGTTTCGCACTTCGATAGATTGTATCGTGGATGGCCCATCGGCAACACCGTCATTTGGAGTCACAACAACCGTCCAAACGTCGTTTTTGCTCGTTTCGCCGGCCAAAATCGTGTTGGTCGTATGGTTGGTGAGTATACCGTTCAACATCCACTGATATGTATATGAAATAAAATCACCGTTCGAGTCAATACTCCCTTGTGGTACTGCCACCAAATCATCCGTTGTAGACGCTTCATTTGGATTGATCTCAACGCTCGGAGCCGTCGGAAGAGCGTTGATGGTAAAGACGCTGGAGACGACAGACGTGAAGCCCGCACTATCGGTTACAGCAAGTTCCACGGCGTAGTCACCGAAGGGAAGATTGGACGTTGAAAAAGAGCTTTGTCCGTCACTGTTCGCGTTGTAGTTATATAAAACCTCACCGCCCGACAATCTCCACTCCAAGGAGAGAAGGTCGGATGCATCTTCCGCGTCTGCGACCAATCCATCAAAGGTCAGCATCTCTCCCTCATTGAGAATTGCGCCGCTGCTGGGAGACAAAATTTGAACACTTGGAGGTGTAGTCACGGTAAAAGGCACGATGTCGGTACAAGAGGCGCCGGTCTCGTCGCGGACAATCATACTAATAATGTGATGGTTAACGCTCAAAGCAGCTGTGGAAAACAGAATCTCACCGTTGCTGTTTGGTGTAGATTGACCAAGAGAACCATCCTTATCGGACTCCCATGTTATGCTCAACCAATCTGACGGAATGTCAGCGTCAGACGCAAAACCGGCGAAGTCCGTGGATAGACCGATGGCACCGACGTTTTCTCCTACCGGAGAGGTAATCCCACAAGTCGGTAAAGAGTTCGGAGTACCTACACGAACGATCACGCTTTGTGTTTCGGTCTTACCGGTGCTGTCCTCTACGACCGCTCGAAGGTAGTGCTCTCCTTCACTAAGATAGGCTGCACCGTAAAAGGAACCATCGTCCGTGATGACGGTATTGGCTTGTATCTCACCTTGAATATCGGAAAACCACGATACACTAAGCTCGTCTGCGGTATCCTCTGCGTCGTGCACGAAACCGGTAAGCGGAACTTTTTCATCGCTGTAGTAACGACCGCTCGCAACCGGAGACTCGATTTCGATATTGGGTGCGTAGGTAGGTTGACCAACGAGGATCACAGCGTCAGTACCCGAAGCACCCTTCACATCATATACCTCAACCAAAATTCGCTGCTCTCCCAAAACAACAGGAACAGAACACTCGGTTTTGCTTTCTTCGTCAACGCGCGCGTCGTCACAAATCGATTCCCCGTCCTTGAACCAGCGAACACCCAAATGTTCCCAACTGTGATTGTTGTCGGTCAGAGAAGCCGACAACATAATACTTTCACCTTCTGCATGCTCTGACACGTCGGCCTGGTTAACGATCTCGACCGTTGGCGTAGAGTTAATCACGCCAACATTTTCTTCAGAACAACCAACCAAGACGGCAAAGAAAAGCCCTTTTTGAACATCCGACATATTTACACCCGAAACCAACCTGAAAATGATAAGTGCTGGTACGGATCTCTATTAATATATCTTTAGTAAAAAAAGAGTTGTTTTTTGGAGATATGGATGTTCTGTGTAAAAACCACCACGGGGCGTATCCAAAGGTTAGATCGACACAACGTGACAAAAGGTTGACAAAAAAATTACTAAGAAAATGTCAAGACTTTATTTATACCGATTAAAGCTGATTCTCAACCACGCCATCGACCGTGCTACCATGTAAATCGCAGCGGTTCGCGGACCTCAACGACGCTCGCGCCAAGGTTCTTTAATTTTTCTTTTTTCGAATACGATCATGCTATCGTAAAAGTGGATTCCAAAAATGGACTTCCCCAACTCGTTTGGGTTATTAATCGCGGTTGTCCGTTCTTTGGGTGGTATCGACAGCGCTTCAAACGATCGAATATCCATATGCCAAGATGAGAGTTTATCGGTCAAACCTTTGGCAAAATCGTAAAAGTTAATACCGAAACGAGACGTGTTATAACCCGGCCAAAAATTAGAGTGGACATCTTCTACGATGTAAACCCCTCCATCTTTGACAAGAGGGAAAAGCATCAAAAATGTCATAATCTGCTGGTCGGTGGTGTGGCCTCCATCGTCGATTAAAACATCGATTGGACCGATTCGCTTCATGAGATCCGTCATAAATTTGGCGTCTGTTTGATCCCCAATAAAAACGTGGAAACCTTCTTTTTGCAATATTTTGCACGACGGATCAACATCGATGCCGTACAACCGAGCCTTGGCACCAAAGTATTCTTTCCAAAGCCGAAGGGAGCCACCTTTTTGAACACCAATCTCCAATATCTTACAAGACTCCTTCTGTCGAAAAGGTCTTAGGTACCTCTCGTACACTTCAAAGTAGTGATGCCATTTGTGGCAATCTCTATCATCTCTGCTCAGAAAAAGTTCGTATAGAGTGGGATCTGTACTCATAGTGCATCCTATCGAATCGGAAAGAATATCAATGTTGATATTGCAGTTCCGACCATTTGGCTATCTTTTTTCCAAACAAGTATGTCAATGGAAAGTCCTCACCACTGACACAACGACTTCAAATTTAGAAAGCTCAAACGTTCCCCAAAACAGATCTCACCCCAGCGAATGGGTTTTGTGCTGGCATAGGTTTGTTCTAAATCAGTCCGTGACCTCGATTTCATTGCTGATCACTGTTACGATATCGCGAATGAATATAAATTTTTTCAAAAATACTGCGGGTGATTACCGACAAACGTTATATTTACGCGCGAATTGTTTAAAAGGTGCAAAACGATGAGTGAAACAGTTCTGATTACCGGTATCGCTGGCTTGATGGGCTCCAGAATGGGCGACTGGCTCCTTGAGAATAAGCCTGATCTTACGATTGTTGGGATAGACGATCTGTCAGGGGGGTATGCGAATAACATATCTTCGGGAGTTATTTTCTATGAAGGAAATATACTCGACCCAATCCTTGCGGACATCTTTAATCGACACAAACCAACCTATGTTTATCACTTTGCCGCCTATGCGGCAGAGGGGCTCTCCCCCTTTATCCGAAAATTCAATTATCAAAACAACTTGGTGGCCACCGCTAATATAAACACCGAATGTAAAAAACATAAAGTCACACGACTCGTTTTTACGTCGAGCCTTGCAGTATACGGACATGGAGAAGGTGGTCTCTTCGACGAGGAACAAACCCCCAAGCCCATCGATCCATATGGCGTAGCAAAGTTTGCTTGTGAAATGGATATCCAAATTGCAGGAGAGCAGCACGGACTGGATTGGTGCATTCTACGACCGCATAACGTCTATGGTATCAAACAGAATATTTGGGATCGTTATCGAAACGTCCTTGGGATTTGGATGTACCAAGCGCTTAACCATCAACCTTTGACCATCTTCGGGGACGGTCTACAGACGAGAGCCTTCAGCTACATTGACGATATTTTAGAACCGATGTGGAATGCAGCCGTATCGGACAAAGCCTCGGGACAAATTATCAATCTTGGCGGAATACAAGAACACTCTATTTTAGAGAGCTGTCAGCAACTGCGTGCGGTTATGGGTATCGGAGAAATCATTCACAAGGAAGCGCGACATGAGGTGCGTCACTCAATACCCACATGGCAAAAATCCGTCTCTCTCTTGGGTTTCTCGCACAAAACATCCTTGAAAGACGGATTGTCTCAAATGTGGGAATGGGCAAAGAACCAACCCAACAGAGAACGATTCGTATGGGACGAGTACGAATTGGATGAAGGCATATATTCCTTTTGGAAAAAAAACGAAAACATCCGGATTTACTTCTACATCTATTTTAAAGATTACAAGGCCAATGCCGTCTTTGCCGAAATGTTGAATCGTATCGAAACATCAGGTCTGTACGACCGTTGCGATCAAATCAACATCTGCTTTGCCGGCAAAGAGCGATTCATTGACAAACGGTACGTCAGCAAAGAAAAATATAAACTCATCCAAGTCCGAAACTCCTTTGAATTCGATGCCTTAAATATGATATGGAACGATTGCCAAAACGATGATTTTCACGTCTGCTATATTCATGCCAAAGGAATTACCCGACCCGATAGTGTAAAAACCGCCGATTGGAGACACTATATGAGTCACTTCATCATAGACAAGTGGAAAGATCGAGTGCTTGACTTGGCACAAAACGACTGCTCCGGAGTGAATTTCCAAGGAAACCATGATGACTACCACACCGACCCGGCAACATGGGGGTATATTAATTCTCCCGTGCACTACAGCGGAAACTTCTGGTGGAGTAAGTCGAGTCACATCCGAAAACTAAAGAGCCCCAAATCCTTCTGGCCGAGTGCAGACTTTCGAAAGTGGCGCATCGTTCCGGAAATGTGGGTATGCCAAATCAAAGAAGCAAACTATTACTGTGCTTGGACATCGGGCGTAGATCACTACCATCAAAGATATACGCAAGAGCAGTACATAAAACAGTCGAGCAAATCCTAATCTTTTCGCGCACCGCAAAAAGAATGGGTTTCCATATCGTCAAAGGCTTATCGTTAGACATTTCCCACCGAAAAAATTGCTCCGACGAGCGTCCGGACATATATGCATGCTTATCCATTCTTAGAGAGGTAAAGCCATGTCAGAAGAAAGCACAGGGTCGAGTTCCCAAACCAGTACCGGAATCATGATTGCAATCGGTTGCCTTGCTGTGGGTGCGGTCATCTTGGTTTGTGGAGGAGTTGGTGCCGCCATCGCAATCCCCAATTTCGTTGCTATGCAATACAAAACAAAGCGTGCAGAGGTTCCCACAAACCTCCAAAGGATTAAAACGTCCATGATCGCCTATGAACAAAACTTCGACGTATTCGTCAAGTGTTCTGCCTACCCTCCGACTCCTGGTGGAAAAACAACGCAGATGTGGTCTACTGGTTCGTCGGGAGGATTTAAAGTCATTGATTTTCAGCCGGACGGAGACGTTCGCGGATCTTATATGGTGTCCACCAGCTCATTCAACTTTACCGCAACCGGAATCATCGATGTAGATGGTGACGGCGTATATGCTACATATGTCGCAACCAAAAGTGAAAATCCCATTTCACCCATCACAGCACCAGACATATACTAGTTCGGTCTCTTCCCATTTCTCAACGTCTGATTTCTTCGAATCAACATGCAACACACGATCTCCGTGTCGCTCCAAAGACGATTTTCCACGAATCCATCATTCGGTTTGTTGAGAGGGTGCATATACAAAAATCGTTTTGGAGCCGTACAGAGTATTCATACATTGAATTTCAAAATCGTTAGACCATCCTCTTGCTTCTGAACGCTCTCCGGACTTTCGATTGGGAAAGAATGCTGTCGCGATCTTCCGATCGTCGGACTAATTCGTAGAATCGTCTCGCGTGTAACGAATCACATACTCCTCCGCGTGATTTACTTTCAAAGGTTCTATGTAGATCTGTTCCCGAAACATCAGTTGATTAACCGAGGCAAAACAGCCTTCTTTATGCGCTTTTTTGAGATCTTCTTTACTCAAAAATAACGACTCATACAATTCGTCCACACGAGAATTAACCACCGCGCGAGACATGATATGCCAAGGGTGAGAAGGAATGAAGTACCGATCCTCTGCCGGAAGTTCTGCATCCTCTTGAACGCGATCGTTCACATTTTGACACAACCTTCGAAATCGTTGAATATTGGAATACGGAATATGAACCACGCAGATATCGGGTAAGATAGCAACGGGTTCGTCTTCTGAAATATACGCTCGGTGATAAGCGGTCTCCATCACGAGAGGGACTGCCCGGTGACACATTTTCGGAACAATGTTTCTCAAGTTGAGATGGCTCTCATATTCGGGCATAGAAGATGCTCTAAAACAAACCATGAATCTTTTAAGGTTTGCAACAATCGCTTCTATTGTTCGAATTTTGAGCTCTTCTGTGGGCAGAATATTGAAACGATCAATCCAAAAGAGTTTATCATTTCTGTTCTTAAACAGGGAATGAAGCGTTCTTCCCTTCCGCAAGACCAAAAACTCGTCCACATCCATATGAAGCATAACATCTTCAGGATTTAATTCGCGAAAGATCCCTTGTCGAAAGGCACGCATGGCTGCAACCGTTGGCCCATTGGTCGGATCCTCAATCCGGGTAATCTTCACTTGGCCGGCTTCTACAAAGGACGATAAAATGTTTTGAACCGGGGTTTGGGAGGCGATATCTAAGATTCGAATGTCATCGACCTTTAGAGAGAGCAAATTCTTGACAAAAGGGATCAACATTTCGTCTTCGTCTATACATGAAGCACATATAACTATACGCAAGAAACATCTCCTCAGGGCTATCAGTAAGAACTACATATCTTTAACTTTTTTCTTCCTCAAGAATAAACCGAGAATAATATTGAACTCATGCTTCTGTTCTATCATAAAGGAACGAGACGTTCCTAGGAAGCACCCCCTCGATAAGGGAATAACGGCTCGGTAAAGAGTAGATTATCCAATCCCATATCCGCACGAAGCAACCGAATTGCTTTGACCAAAGAACTGTCAGGCTGAACACCCAATTCCATGGCGATGCGTTCTGCTTTTTCTCGAAGCTCTTCTGCCCTACCCAAATTTTGATTCACAATTTGGATTCTTGCATATCGACAGAGAAACGTTGCGTATTCTAAAGGATACGCGGCTACAGACTCCTCCCCCTCCGCGCAAAGAGACAATGCGCGGTTGATATCTCCTTTTTCCGCGAGCGCCTGCGCCAACGCTCCGCGAAAAAAACCACCAGCCATTGGAAGTACCTCATCGCAAATGACAATGGCTTCTTTCAAAAATACGATTCCTCTCTCTCGGTCTTGCAATCGGAGAAAGGCTTCGCCACAATTTCCCTTAAAAATCCCCACGTTCTTCTTGTCTTCGAGTTGTTGAAATATTTGTAAGGCTTCTAAGCAGCAGTCCAAAGCACGCTGAAACTGTTCTTGTTGCTGATAGACTGTGCCAAGATTTCCCAAGACAATCGCTTGTCCCCGTAGGTCACCGTACTCTTTGTGGATTCGGTAACTCTGTTCATATAGGGATATCGCCTCTTCATACTCTCCACGCTGCTGATATACAATGGCCATATTGCCCATGAATAACATTTGGTTCCGCGCATCCTTCTCGCTCTCATAAAAATCGATAACGTGCTCATAGCAACGTAGCGCTTGAGAATATCGCCCCTGATCCTTGTATATATTGCCTAAGTTACCGATTGCCGCACACGCATAACTCGGAACCTCGAGCTTTTTGAACGCGCTGATGACGGAGAGATAGAGCTTTTCGGCTCTGTCGTACTGTCTTGTATCGGCATATACAGACGCAATGTCCAAACGAGCTCGGTTTTCATCGATATCTCGACCGATCATTGAGAAAATCTCCTCGGCCAATTCAAAGGCTTGCAGTGCTGCCTCGTAGTTCGCTTGTTCTCGCTCGAGCTGACCGACACGCAACTGTGCACAAGCCATTAAGTATTGCTGCTCTGCAAAGGGATCTTTTGGATTCGCCACGCTAACCTTACCACCAAACTAAAGACACAACACGCTTGTCTCCACTCGACAAATTGCAATCTCCAACGTATACATTTATACAATACTGTGAATGGTGAGCGATGTACACAATCTTTCTTTCCCTACTGCTCTCTTGTCGAACGGATGAGAAAGTCAATACAGACATAATTACCGAAGAACCCACCGACCTCGACGGGGACGGGTATTATGGTGAAGAGGACTGCGACGACGACAACCCCGCGATCCACATCGGCGCCACCGAGATTTGCG
>JAYYRF010000781.1:0-2517 GCA_036127535.1 Myxococcota bacterium
GGAACGGGTTTAGCCGCACTCCTCACCCTAGAACCGGGTACCCGCATTTTTTTGGAAACGCGCTCTCAACAAGGCGCCATCAATGCGATGCAATATACGATTAGCGGTGTCGTAGATAGCCACAACGCCGCTCTCAATGCCTTCACCCTATGGATGCCCTTGTCTACAGCCGAAACCCTCTTACAAATACAAGGAGAGAGAAGCCACGTCTCTTTGCGGATCGATTCTCGAGAACAAGCAGCGGTGTGGAAAGAGGAACTCCAGATTCCGAATTGGACGGCATCCACCGCCATCGATGAAATCGAAGATCTTCTCCACCTCAATCGAATCCGAAGAAGAGCCTTGCACTTCCTCTCCCTTATTTTAATGGCAATCGCAGCAACAGGGATCGCCAACACCATTTTGATGGCCACCTATGAGCGAATCCCTGAGCTAGGCACCTTACGCGCACTGGGGTTTCAAAGGGTACAAATCGCGCTTTTGTTACTCTTTGAGGGGATGTCCATGGGACTGATTGCGGGTTTGGTCGGTGTTGCGATTGGAAGCGCCATTAATCTCTACCTCCATCGATACGGTATCGACTTGAGCACGCAGTCAGCCGCATTTGGAGAAACACCCGTCCCCAACATCCTGTACACGCAGTTTTCGTTTGCACAAGTGCTTTTCTCACTCCTTTTCGGTATTTTCATCTCCTTTCTCGGGAGCCTGTGGCCAGCGATTCACGCCATTTCCATTGAACCAGCAGAAGCGATGCGGAGAGAGGGATGATTCTTTCGATGGCGTGGAGAAATGCACGACGGAACCTCCGGAGATCGAGCCTAACCGCCGCAACCGTTGCCTTGGGATCTTGTCTCTTGATCATCGGACTCTCTTGGCTTTCCGGTGTCCTACAAGATATTGTTCAATCCAGTATACAGGCACATGGTCAAGTGCGTCTGACAACCGCACGCTTCGCCCAAAAAGAAGCTCTTTTTCCAATAGAAGAGAATTTACCTGAAACCGCATCGATCATCCAAACCCTCCAAAAAAGTCCATCTGTTCGCATCGTGTATCCGAGGATTAACATGCCTGTCGCAGCCTCTGTACGCGGAGAAGAGCTGGGGGAAGTCTTTGGACTTCTTCAAGGAGCACCGCTGGAATATTTTAGAGACGAACTCGAATTCGAGCGCTACATCCTTCATGGCTCCTTTCCGAAAGCATCCTCAGAAGCGCTCCTTGGGCAATCTTTAGCGCGCGACATGGATGTGCGTGTCGGCGAAGAAGCCATCTTTTTGGGAACGACCCAAGATGGCTCTTTGGCGCCCATAAAAGCCAAGATTGCCGGAATTTTGGAGACTGGCAACAGTCTATTTGATAAGCAGGCCTACATGGAGATTGAGCCTGTGCGATGGATGGCAGATATTCCGGATGGTGCCACAGAGCTCCTCATCTATGGTACGTCTGCAGACTCTACCCGACTACAAGAGTCTGTCGCATCTTTGGAGATCACCCTCACGAGCATGGCAGAAGCTTACACAGCGACGGGTGAAGAAGCAACGCTTGAAATCCGGGCTTGGAACCAAAGAGAACCTTTTCGCTCTCTCTTTCAAATTGTCAGCTTTCTCAACGCATGTCTCGCCAGCATTATTATCTTCGTGACTGCGTTGGGGGTTTTAAATACCATGATGATGTCCGTTTTGGAACGACGCAAAGAGATTGGAATTCTCCGTGCAATGGGTATGGACAGACGCTCCATCGCATCTCTTTTTCTTTTCGAAGCCTTTTTTATTTCCACGGCTGGTGGGTGTATCGGTGTTACGCTGGGGTCGTACATCGCTTTGGAAATGGGTAAATACGGCGTTGATTTGGGAAATGCAACGATGAATGCCGGCAATTCCTTACCGCTCAACAGCGTATTCTATCCATCATGGACACCTGAACTCGCCTTACTAACCTTTGCCTTGGGAATTGTAATGGCGCTTTTTGGGAGTCTGGTTCCCATTTGGGAAGCGCTGCGCGTACAACCGGTCGAAGCCTTTCGCTAAGGGGTTGTTTCGTCTTTATTGAAGCGCTCAATCTTCTTTGGCACTCCCTGTGGAAACGCGAGTAACTCCCAGGTAACAAACAGACGAGGTTGAGTTTTGAGCGTGGGTTCAATCGCGGCACCGATCGACATATGCGTACAAGTATCACACAGCAGCGCTTTGAGATGACCCGGAGAATTGACAACCATCTCTAGCGCCTCGGTTGCACTGTAAGCCGCCGCAACATTTTCGTAGTGCCGTGCACGAGGATGATATCGCTGCCCGGCTTGTTTCGCGACACCATTCGTCGTACCGGGCAAGGAGTGGGCAACCACCCCCGCCGCCGCCATCCATGCGGAGTGTTCTCTTGCAAGCGGCTCGAACGTGCTAAAGCGAGACAGTTGCCGAAGCCCCCGCTGTTTCCGAAGAGCGTTGACCGAACGATACAACAGCTTCTCCGCTTCAATGGGATGCGGTGTTTCAAGAGAAGAGGAGACCATTGGGGGTATATTGG
>JAYYRF010000782.1:0-2588 GCA_036127535.1 Myxococcota bacterium
GTACCAGCACTTCAATGCGCGAAAGGTCCAGACATTTTCGATTGAGTAGGTCTAATAATCGCCCGGGCGTACCGACAATGATGTCTAACCCTCCTTCGATTCGCTCAATTTGAGGATTGATGCCCACACCTCCGTAAATTACGGTGGAGCGAAGATTGAGATTCTGTCCGTAGCTTCGTACACTTTCCTCTACCTGAGCGGCGAGTTCGCGCGTCGGTGCCATGATCAGTGCCCTGGGATCGAGAAAGAAGGAGCGGTTTCGGCTCAGTTTGTCGAGAAGGGGCAGCACGAAGGCCGCGGTTTTCCCCGTTCCGGTCTGCGCACCGCCCAGTACGTCTTTCCCCTCTAAAATCAGCGGGATGGCCTTTTCTTGGATGGGAGTGGCTTTTGTATAGCCCAATTCATTGATTCTCGAACGAAGTTCGGGACGGATATTGATGTTGTCAAAGGTCATTACGGTCTCGCTAAGAGGGAAGGCAGTATATAGCAAACCCGTCCATGATGCAAATCTCGGGGTTGAATTTGAGAGAGGGTGCACGTCCTCATGGGACGAGCGTTTTGTTTTGAAAGCGTTCAAAGCATACAAATGTTGGTTCTACATTTTTATATATCGGTCTGCGTCCACGAACCGATTGCGGAATGATGTTCCACGGGAGACATGGGGAAGCGGCTTTACTTCTTCAAAGCATCGGGATCGTATATTCCGATGAATCCTCTTAGAATCGCAATCCATTGGTCGGAGGTGCCATCGATGTCGCGTCGCGCCCAGAAGAACGCCATGGTGTCTTCAGCGCATCTGCCCTCGCAGGGGCTTTCATAGGAGCGTCTAATGGCTTCTAACTCTTCGGGTGGTCCTTCTAAATACTGTTCTTCGACCTCGTGCCAGGGCGGACCCTTGTATCCGTAATAGAAGGCCTCGGCCGGATTTTTGTGGTTGGAGGCGATGCTTTCCGCTTTGTTGCCGGCGAGGGCTTCTTGGTAGCGTTTGATTCCATTTTGATGGTCTTCGCGTTTGCTGCTTCGGATTGCTCGATGGCTTTGGAGTGCGACCAACGCCAGCTGCCGGAAGTGCTTGTCGTAGGAGGATTGTGTTGCGCTTCGCACCGCATCCTCTCGCAGCTTCGGCAGTACGTTTGCGGAAAACCATGTTAAAAATTCGGGGTTGTAGTGACCGAACTGTTTTTTGTCATCAAAGATATATTCGTCTTGGTGTGGTCCGCTGCTGAAAATGGGCATCGGTATCGCTTCTTTGAGGGTGCGAAGCGGGAGGTATCCTACGATTGTTTCAAGATGATAAAAAGCCGATTCTTCGTTTTCAATCCGATTTTCTTCGGTCGTGGACTCCTGCAACGTTTCGGCATAGCCTTGCTCGGCATTGAGCTTTGTTAGTAGGGAAACAAAGAAATCTGAATTCGCTGGCGTGCGTTCATTTTTCTTTGTCTCTGTGACCTCAGCGGGCTTTGCTTCTTGGACTTGGGGTAAAGCCGTCACCGTTTGATCCGTTGTCGGCGGAGTGCCTTTATTGGAATTGCAGGCTGGGAGGAACAACAAAGAAAAAACGATACCGGCGTATATCTTCCGTTTGGGAATTTTGAATATATATGGATGTGGAAACACTTTATACCCCTTCTATGCAACCCTGTTTGTAACCGATCGCTACCCGTCTACCAAGGATTTTTCCGTACACAACCCTTGTTATTGAATACAGGTCTTCGACCATCGATTATAGAAAGCAAATCAAATTTGGGCGTTGTTGCGCGTAGCCTCTTGAGTCCAGCGGCGACGATTACCCCAAAGGTCGATGGAAAAGCGCTTTTTAAATCTCTGAAACCTCTTGGTTCTGTCATGGTCTATACTAAGGGAAGCCCAGAGAGACCCGACCCATGACCCCGACCCAACACATTCTCAGCACCGTCGTGCTGCTCACCTTGTCCGCCTGTGAAGAATCGAACCCCTCTTCCGAAGAAGGTTCGTCTTCCACGGCCACTGAAACGGTTAAGGCGGTGGAAAACCAACCGACGGAAGCGGAACCACCCACCACAAAGTCGTTGGCCGAGACCGATCCCGTCGCACCACCCGAACCCCAAAAAGAACCCGAGACGGTGACCCAAACGCTGGTAAAAACCAAAACATCGGTACAGACCCAAACAAAAAAGACGGTCAAAAAAAAGAAGACGCCGTCAGAACTTGATCCTGCAAAATTTCTCAGTACACGCCTCGAAAAGGACATTTTGGAAACAGGCTTTGTCATACAGGGTAGTGAATCGAGTACCCGATATCCGGGGCGCTACTGTATTAATGTGGGAGAGGGGGCATCGTGTCCAACCGTCTCCGATATGCGCAAACGCATGCCGGATATACAAGGATGCTCTCCGTATAAATATGTTGAGATTACCTCGGAAGCCGTGAGGCAGGATCTGAGGATTTTTCATGTGCCCTATCCACCGCCCAATCCGCCCGAAGCCGGGGATGCGTGTTGTTACCAAGCGGAATATGTTCGGGTTAGAGCCCCTTGTGTGTACGGGCGTCCCCTTATGCACAAGGGAGAAGCACAACTTGCGCAAAGCGTAGAAAGAGAAGATTGGAAC
>JAYYRF010000783.1:0-7828 GCA_036127535.1 Myxococcota bacterium
ATTGGTCACTTGCGCACGCATTCGGATTACATCTACGCGTAAATGCTGAAACTCTATCTGTAGCGTATCTTCTAGGGGTGATGTCGGACTCACCGAAAGTGTCTCATCCTGCAATTGAAGACGAAGTTCTTGCTCTACCGAGAAGACAACGTCCCTCTCTCCTTCTAAGGGACGCGTTTCTTGACGCGCTTGGTAGCTCTGTTGGGCTGTTGCTTCGATATAGGTCACCCCGCCCCAAAAGATGATCACGCCGATCACAATGGGAATGACCACGCGCCATAGGGAAAAACGAGACTCTTGAATTACGATATCCGGTCTACTGTGCGGTAGCGGTATAATTTTCGGTTGCGGAATCTTTGATGGCATGCGCGTGATTTGCGGCGATTCACGAACGGAGAGAACCGGTTCCACATCGCGAAGAGAAAACACATGCTCTTCCGTCAGCATCGGAAGTGCTTCGATCTCTTCTTCTCCCACAACCGAGGAGAGCTCGGGTATCGCTTCCACTTCCATGATGGGGGCCCGTGGGCTGGTAGGCAATGGCTCCGTGACGACTTCCGTTTTCAACATAAAGACCTGTGGGGTCACAGGTCGTCGATCCTGTACGAGATCCGGCTGCGGTGCTGGTATCGAATCTTCTACCACACGATCAGCAACATCGCTCGTCTCCGGTACTCGTTCGGTTGTCGATAAAACCGTCTGTTCAAATTCTGATATCGGGATTTCAGCAGACAGCTCGTCCAAACTCGCATCGTCCCATGCATCCCATAGAGACTGAGAGAACTCCGCTCGAAATGGTTCAAGATCCTTTGCATCCGCCCAGCGTCCCGTTTCCGAGTTCCAAATCTGCGTATCTGATTGCACCTTTCCTTCGACAATCCACGAACGGATTTGCTCGATCGTAGCCGGTGTACCCGCAGGGTTATTCGGATCTAACAAAACGGAATAAGAAATGGTCATGCAAGTATGATGTTCCCTTGAGTACCATGCGTCAAGTATTAATACAAGCGAGCAACCTTCTTATTCTTCTTTTTCAGGTGGAAGCTATGCTTCTCGGTTGGAAAGGCCACGTCTTTCACTTCGGCTACATAGCGCGCAACAGCATCTTTGATCGGAGTCTCTAATGTCGCATATCGCTTCAGAAACTTTGGATGGAATCGGAGATCGAAGCCGAGTAAATCGTTACATACCAAAACTTGACCATCACAGTGTATCCCTGCTCCAATTCCTATCGTTGGGATGGACAATTTATGGGTGATTTCAGCAGCCAATTCCTGCGGAACCAGTTCCAAAACCAACAAGGATGCGCCTGCTTCCTCAACCGCTAATGCATCTTCTATCATTTGCTTTTGGTGGTCTACTTGACGTCCTTGTACCCGAAAGCCACCCAAAGCATGGACGGATTGTGGGGTGAGACCCAAGTGTGCGATCACCGGTATACCGGCTTGCGAAATCGCTTCTATCATCGGTGCACTTCGTTTTCCGCCTTCCAGCTTGACGGACTGCGCCTTTCCTTCCTTGACCAAACGACCGGCATTGATCAACGCTTGCTCGACGGAAGTTTGGTAGCTCATAAAGGGCATGTCTACGGTCAGGTGTGCGCGAGAGAGGCCTCTGGAAACGCACTTTGCGTGATAGATCATATCTTCCATTGTGACGCTCAGGGTATCTTCGGCTCCTTGCACGACCATTCCGAGACTATCTCCGACGAGAACCATATCTACACCGGCAACATCCACCAAACGCGCCATTGTATAATCGTAAGCTGTGATCATTGCTATTTTTTGGCTGCCGGCCTTCATCTTTTGAAGGTCCAGTACCGTTTTTCTTTGCATAATTTCCTCGATTTAGAGTTATATTGGATACCTACCGGCCTATCGGTCCAGTGGCATTTTGAGGATAGCATACACACATCCGACACACAAACAAGATATATGTAAAAAAGACATCTTCTTCGAAGGGACAAAGATGAAGATCATAAAAAGTGCACGAGAAATGCAAAAAGAAGCGATTCAACAGAAGAAATCGGGTGTAACCATCGGTTTTGTACCTACCATGGGCTTTCTCCACAACGGGCATACTTCTTTGATAAAAGAGGCCCGTAAGCGTTGTGAATGGCTGGTGGTTTCTATCTATGTCAATCCACTGCAGTTTGCTCCCAATGAAGATCTCGATAGCTATCCGCGTGCCCCCGAAGAGGATGCCCATTTGTGTGCCGCAGAAGGTGTTGATGTTCTGTTTATGCCCGAAGAACTATACGAAGACAACCACTCGTCCTATGTGAATGTAGAAGAACTTACCAACGAATTGTGCGGAGCCTCTCGGCCAACCCATTTTAAGGGTGTAACAACCGTCGTTGCTCGTTTGTTTGGACTTGTACAGCCCGATATTGCCATCTTTGGAGAGAAAGATTTTCAACAACTCGCGGTCATTCGAGCCATGGTTCGCGATCTCGCAATGCCGATCCAAATCTTGGGTGGAAAGCTCGTACGAGATCACGATGGACTCGCATTGTCATCGCGGAATCGGTATTTATCTAAAGAACAAAGAACGAGAGCGGTCAGCATATTTCAAACCCTGTCTCTGATTCAAAATGCCGTCGCTCACGGAGAGAACAATACGCACTTACTCCTAAAAATTGCACGGGAAAGTCTACAAGTCGATGAACTGGATTATCTGGAATTTGTCGATCCCCAAACGCTGCGCCCCCTCAAAAAGTTAGACACAGAGGCCCGTGTGCTCATTGCCGCGTGGGTCGGCAATACACGACTGATCGACAATATGGCTCTCTATCCACAAGGGTCAGGACATGAGTGAGACCGACATCTCTTTTTTCGCAATGGTGGCGCTTATCGCGATCAATCAATTTTTGATTCGAACTAAGTATTGGCAAAAACAAATGTGGATCTTTTGGGTAACGCAACTCTTGAACAGCGCTTTGGGTAGCTGGGCTCTCTTTATTGGATTACCCGGTTTAAACGAATCGCTCTCGGTAATTAATTGGATCATCGGCCTCCTTTTTTTCTACCACATTGCTCGTAACCAGGTTCTGTTACAGCGGTTTTTACGGGAGTCGAGAAAAAAGAAGCCGCACGAGAACGCACACGATTTACCAGAATAGGATATGGCTCTAGAGCAATTAATTCAAAGGAGCCATCATGAGCGATATCGTCTTTCTTTCCGGTAAAAGAACCCCATTTGGAACATTTCTCGGCGCTTTGTCGGGTATGAGCGCAACCGAGCTCGGCCTGGCCGCCTCGAAAGCGGCGATCGAACAAGCGGGTGTTTCCGCGGAACAAATCGATCACGTGATCTTCGGCAACGTTCTGCAAACCTCTGGTGACGCCATCTATCTCGCGCGACACATCGGACTCAAGGTAGGTGCACCGGTACAGACGCCGGCCGTTACCGTCAACCGACTTTGTGGCTCCGGCTTTGAATCTCTCATTCAAGCTGCCCAACGCCTCAAGCTCGGTGAGGCCACCATGGTGCTGGCCGGGGGAACGGAATCGATGAGTCAGGCACCACACGTCGTTCGCGGATCTCGAAAAGGATTTAAACTGGGGCACACCGATTTTACAGATGCCCTCAAAGAGTGTCTCTTTGACCCGATGGCCGGCTGCGAAATGGCCATTAACGCAGAGAATCTGGGTGAAAAATACAACATCTCTCGCGAAGACGCCGACGAGTATGGTCTGCGATCGCAATTGGCTTGGAAGCACGCACACGAAAACGGGTACTACGACGCGGAAATCACTCCGGTTACAATTCATTCGCGCCGCAAAGAAATCGTGGTATCGATAGATGAACATCCTCAACTCTCGCCATTACAGCCTCCCAAGGTTCATGCCCGCTTTTCGGATCCCCAAAAGGCCATGGCCGGTCTGCGCTCGATCTTCAAAAAGAATGGAACGGTTACTGCCGCCAACGCTTCCGGCATCAATGATGGTGCGGGTGCAATGCTCATGACCACTGCCGCCATTGCACAGGCACAAGGTCTTACTCCGATTGGTCGTCTCGTCGGATATGGCGTTGCGGGTGTAGATCCAAAGCATATGGGAATCGGCCCCGTTTATGCTATCCAAAATGCGTTGAAGCACGCAAATATGTCTCTCGACGATATGGAACTCATCGAGATTAACGAGGCTTTTTCAACCCAATATATCGCTTGTGAGCGCGAACTGGGTATAGACCGGAGCATCAGCAACGTAAACTCCGGTGGAGTCGCCATTGGACACCCACTCGCCGCTTCAGGAACCCGTATTACCATGCATCTTCTCTATGAACTGAAAAGGAGAGGAGCGCGGTATGGTGTTGGCTCTGCCTGCATCGGGGGTGGTCAAGGAATTGCGGTTGTTGTGGAAGCACTGTAGAAAATGGATTTCACAGCGCTCGTACAGACGCTCCTCTCCGCTCCTCCAGACCAGAAAGCCACCCTTATCAATCGATTCAACTCGGGATTTGATTCGCTCATTGGACTGCAATTTTTATGGGTTGATGCGCTCCGTGTTGAAGCGTGCTGCAATGTTTCAGATGCGCACCTTCAAGCGTATGGATTGGTTCACGGAGGGGTGTATGCAAGCATGGGAGAATCCGTATGCTCCGTGGGTGCAGCCATCAGTGTGATGAGCGAGAACAGTACTGCGGTGGGTATCGAAAACCAAACGCAATTTCTAAAAGCAATGCGCGTTGGTGGCCGCATTACGGCTACCGCACAGCCCATATCCAAGCACCGCAACCGTAGACGATGGAAAGCAGAACTCATCGATGAAACCGGGGATCTCTGTGCGACGTGTACGGTAACGCTCGCGATCCTACCATCAGGACATACGGTGGCGGGTCAACCGATCGGGTTTCAACGATAAAACGACCGGATCCAATTTTTTAGGAATGCTCTTCGGCTCCTAACAAAGCTGATCTAAGAAATCGATCACCGGAACTTTGTCGCATAACTCTTCTCGAAGATCCTCTTCCGAACGATACTTCCACGGGATTTTATTTTTTTGGGCAACGCGAATGAGCGATCGAAACTTGATGATTTTGAGAATTTCTCGCAACTCTTTTTTGAGCGAAGATTCCATGTTTAAAAAACAGCGGGTCTTGATAAACAAAGAAATCGGGCGCATCAGCATAAAACCAAATCGACCAAACGAGATGACATCGTTCGAAGACAAGTGGTAGGGTTTGTTGGAATCGATGCGTTCTCCGTTCAGGCACGTGCCATTCGTCGATCCTCTATCGACCAAGAAGTAGCCCTTCTCCTTGTGCTTTTGGATTACAGCATGCTCCTTGGATACCGCGTAGTCTACAATCGAAATCGTGTTGTTGGCGTGACGACCGATTGTAAAAAACGGCCCGGGCAATGATTCTTCGTCTTTCCGAAGCACAAACAGCGAGCGATTCACCGCACTGTCTTGGTAAACTTCTACAAACTCGCTTAAGAAGGGTTTAAATCGAAATGTAGCACGAACAGGATAGTTGGTTTGCTTCAGTAACTCTCCTTCATATAAGGAGCAGCCGACCAAGAATGGATATCGAAAGGTCAAGAGGTAGTCGTGTAGACTGCATCGAGAAACGTATTTGGTAAACGAATCGTAATGCACCTTCGAGTTTCGGACCATCTTTCGTATGTTGGCCATTCTTTTTCTTACCCCTTTTGTTCATTAACACGATGTGAAACAGCATAGATTTTTAACGGAATTAATGCTTCATAAATCAAATTGTTGTGCACCGTTCTTCCGCAAAATAAACGAATACAAAGAGATACGCAAGAAGAGTACCCGAGATTCATTTATAGAGAGACCGAATGAAAAAAAAATGGATTGACCGTCGTCGGTGGTTTGAAGAGATTACAGGCCTGCCCGAGCAAGAGTGGAAACGACAAAAAGCCACGTCGGTGTTGAATCCCAGCGGAGATGGAAAAACCCTATACATTCAAAATATTCGCTCAGGAATAAGGCATGCCGCCGGTGCATTTGAGGTTCTATCCATCTTCGACCTCAAAGAAAAGCTCTACGAGCGCGCATCCATCCAAAGCAACGTTCCCATTTTTGAAATCCGAATTCGAGAAGACGAAGAATCCTTGCACTGTGTCGATGTCGCCCATTTACAATCTTGTGCTCGACCTCACAGCTTATTTCAAGTGGCCTCTAATTTTAATGCCGCAGAGGCTGCCCACCGCCACCGCTATCCCGATGCGAAAGATTTTGTGACCTTCTATGCGTGTGACTCCACCCAAGGCCCCGTCGCATCTGCCAGTGCCGGTGTCGCTGCCATCACACGGATACACGCTCCCTTTTACAACCGGCATACAGCACCAGAAACGTGGGGACAAACAGAAAAGAGACAAGTCGAATTACTGGGAGATCGTATCCTCCGTTCACATTTTCCGGTTCAAAACGGAAAACTGATCTTTCGCGGTGACGAGCCACGGCGGTTCAATGAACATGACCCACACTTTTTTCAAGCGGTTCGTATCGGTTTACATCGAGACGTTCGGGCGATTTTTGGCCGAAGAAACATGAATATGACCATGCTTCGCGTCCCCTCTCCCCCCACCATCGATCAAGTCTTTGTGGCTGCTCTCAATCGACAAGCTCCACATCCACATCCAAAGCACCTTGTACCCAAAACGATATTTTTACTCCGCGCGGCCTATCATGGAACGTACATGACCGCCTTGTATCGTAAGACCAAAGACTTGTACCTAACCTTGGTTGGTGGAGGTTCTTTTCAAAACCCGCGTTCATTGATCGCAGATGCAATTGCATCTGCCCATCGCCAATGGGCACAACATCCGTCGGCTCACTCCCTCCGTCGTGTCATCTTGGTGTTATATCCTATTGGCGGTGATGCTTCTTTGATAACCACACTCCGAGAAGCTTTCTGCAGACACGAACTCGATCCCAATTTGATGCAAATCCATCGATATCGAAATGGGAGAAGTACGTCGTATTCATAAAAAATCTATAAAAACAATTCCACAATTCTCCTTTCTACGTTTATTAAAAGATACCAACCCTTAAGGATCACCGCGCCCAATCATCCGAGGAATGCCCATGCTTATATTACTTCTCGCCTGTACTGACCCCTCTATAGAGATACTTCAAAACGATGTTCGAGTCTTACAGCAAAAAGTTCTCATGCTAGAACAACGCCTGCAATCAGTAGATGGTGTATCCGCCGCACCGGCTGGCTCCACCGATCCCTTGGTGACAGCCGAGATGGGAGACCCCTCGCAGCAACTCACCGGTAGTCCCGAACAGCCCACTGGCGCACCGGCGCAGGTGGATGGCGCACCCGATCAACCCAAGGGAACCGGCGAGATTGCCCTGCGTATGGAAGCGGCAACCATCGAGAATCGAGAACTCTCCTCGGAAGCCCAAATCAGTCTAATGAAGACGGAATCTCCCGACGCCTTCTGTAAAACCGTTGCATATAAAGAAGGAGAGAAGGTAATCGGATATCGTATCTCCGAGATAGAAACATCATCCGCAGCCGCTGCGATGGGACTGCAAGAAGGGGACATCCTTGTGGCCATTAGCACACGTCCCATTCGAGACGACGCAGAGTGGAACGATGCCCTTTTGCACCTCAAAAAAGTACAGTTTTCGATTCTATTACAACGCGATGGTGCCGACATTCTATACAACTACGGATTCGGGCAACAAATGACAACGGAGCAAAAATGAATCTCCAAGAAAGCACGTTGGTCATCCTTGGATGCGGCAAGATGGGTGAAGCCATCCTTGGAGGACTACTCGATGCAAGAAGTATATCTGCCAACCGACTACACGCCATCACCAGAAGGGAAGAGCGAGCCCTCGAT
>JAYYRF010000784.1:0-12803 GCA_036127535.1 Myxococcota bacterium
ACAAAGAACGCAATCTTGTTTGATGTTCAAAAGAGAAGGAATAGAGCGGACTTTCATTGAATTCTAGTACCGAGTACCATTAAAGCTTTTACATCAATGACAAACCAAGAGGGTACCACGCAAGGATAGATAGGAGGGTATTTTTCGAACCAAAAGGGCTTGCTCTATGTGGATTTCAAGGGACGGATAAGAGAGTATCCCTTTGGTGGATAAGATGACGACGGGAGAGAACTCGCAGAATGAATCTATCCAAACGCTGTCTCTTCCGTCGGACATAACAATCTTACCGAAGGTGTTCAGCAATGATTTTGTTTATGGATTCCTTGACGGCGTCCGGTTTGGACATGCCATCCACTTTGAATATTTTATAATTGAAGTTCGTTTCCAGCTTTTCCAACATGGGTTCGGTTTCCTCGTGGTAGGTATCGATACGGGTTTGCACCTTGGGAGGTAACGCATCATCTCTCATGACCAACCGGGCTCCGTTGGGAGATGAGAAGATCGGTGTTTTATCGGTTTCAGAGCGCGCTAAAACCCGAAGCTTGTGATAATAAATGTGATAATTCTCTTTGCCATCTTCCGTAGACAAACGGTATGTGCAGCGGAACATAGACTCTTCATCGGTGATTTCCAATGAAAAAACAGCATCAACAGCGCGATCTCTTTTTGCCAGCCATTCTTTTAGCATTTTCGCTTGGTTTGCGGTTCTCGGAAATCCATCAAACAAAACACCATTGGAAACATCATCCTGTTTGAGTCTTTTTTCTAGGATTTGCATAACAACTTCATCGGGAACCAGTTTTCCCAAACTGCTGTATCTTTTTATACTCTTCCCAAGTTCTGTGCCTTGTTTAATCTCCGCACGAATCAAGTCGCCGGTGGATATCGCCACAATACCCAGTTGCGTACAAATATTTCTTGACTGTGTTCCCTTTCCCGCACCTGGGGGACCGTGTAGAATGACATCCATTTTTAGACTCCTATGAATAGAATTTATGACTCGCTTAAGCTAATAAGATTTATGAAAATTATCAATTTGAGAAACACGACTCGTTGTGAAGCCAAACCCAAGACTTGGATGTTTATCGTCCTCCTAAACCAAAGGGAGGATACCGTCGATATCCAACCTGAGTATTGCCCTTTAAAAGATCCAAAATTCGGTTATAGGGATAAAATATGTTTTTCAAACATCCATTAAACCTTGCCTTTATACCCCATTTCTTTCAAAGAGGTCCCTATGAAATATGCATTATTTTTTCTCTCTTGCACACTATTTGCATGTGAAACCAAAGACACAACCGATACAGATAACGTACCCGAAGATAGCGGTGCAGATGACACCGATGATACCGAAACAAACGATACAGACGCTTCAGAAGATGCAGATGGCGATGGTGTTTTGGCAGATGAGGACTGTGACGATAACAATGCATCGGTACCGTTGGAAGATGCCGATTGTGATGGCATCTTAACCGCAGATGACTGTGACGATGAAGACGCCAGCTCTACTGCTATTGCTGAAGACGCCGATTGTGACGGCTTTCTCACCGCCGATGATTGCGATGACAATGACGAGAGCAGCACTGTTCTTTCAGAGGACGCCGACTGTGATGGCGTTTTGGCGGATGAGGATTGTGATGATAACAATGCATCGGCACCATGGGAAGATGAGGATTGCGATGGCATCTTAACCATAGACGACTGTGATGATGGAGACGCCAGCTCCAACGCGATCTCCGAAGATGCCGATTGCGATGGCATTCTGGCTGTCGATGATTGTAACGATAACGATGAACTGATTGCAGAATGCTTTGAAGAGATTGCCATTGGTTTTGAATTTATCGGTACTTGGGATCAAACGAACAATACTTTAAACGGTTGGGAGGACAGTTTTGGTACACAAGAAGCCTATGTTCTGATTCACATAGCCAACGCGGAGTTCTTCTCCGATGGAGCTGGCGAAGACAATGAAAACCTATGTACTCTTTTCGCACTTTTTGATAATCAGAGCACAACGCTAAATACCCAAGAGTATGACTGGAACAATCCACCAACATCTTCCAACCAGTATCCATTGAACACGGCCGCCGTTGCATCTTGGGCGAGCTTTGAGGGTACTCTTAGCATTTTGGCGGCCTCTGATGATACGCTTGAGACCTGCACGCTAGTAGACAACAGCGATATCTTGACCAACAACAATGGAAACTTTTCCTTTGGCTTGGACGGAATGCGTTTTGGCATATCGTTTGGGGCGCTCAACTCTTTTCATGAGTCTTGGCTTGAGTCTGCTTATGTGATGAATGCAGACAACGATAGTAATGGTATCGATGACCTGGTCGAATATTTCGATGAGAACCGCGAAGGTTTTGTTACGCAGTACGTACATATCAATCACCCGAACAGCGCTTCCGCATCGGGATATGATTTCACAGGTTACGACTGGAATTATGCAACCCTTTCGTATATGAATGCCGACGATACCATCGCTAGCATACCTTGCGCTTATGATACAACACAAACCTGCTATGATTTGGTTCAAGATCCCTATGATGCCTCTTTAAATGTTTTTGTTGTATCCAATGCATATTGGTTTGAAGACATACCCAATATTGATTTCTCGTTGCTCTCATCGACCAGCAGCAATTGAAATGTCCATACCGAAACTCGTCGGGTGATTGTACGGGCTCTTCGGGGGTTCGCACATCACCGACGGGGCTAGGCATCGCATATTTCATCTCACGTCTGACACACGACGGAGCCGTGGAGCGCACGTTCGAGATTGATGCCTGAGACGCTGGTTTGATCGACTTGGTTCGGTCAAACCTTGCATCCTTTGATTTTAAACCGGTTAAGGCGTAACCAAATCGTCGGCGTTTCGTGGAACAATTTTATAAGTGTTGTAGGAATAGTGTAGGATGCCTGTGATCGAGGTAAAGGTGGTTCCCAAGGCATAATTGTTGTCCATATCTTCCCAAATAAAGTCGTCTACCCGAAGGCCACCGGTCACCGCAAATTCATCGTAATCGCCATTGCTGTCAGCATTTTCTGCCGTCACACTCACATTTTCGACCCGAACCAGCATACCTTCGTATTGTTCCGGATCCGTCAAGTTACTCGGATCCAAGACCAAAGGCTCAATGATGGTACCCGCCTCGTCAACGACCGTCACCGTAACATCCGTCACCTCCGCTGCACCATAATACTCCTCGTAGCTCCCTTGAACCTCTACGTCGTTACCCAAAGCAACGGTTCCTTCGTCACTTCTGGAAAAGACGTAGATTCCGGAATGGGGACCTCCTTGTCGGTCTTGACACCAAAAGGTCTCGTAATCAACCTGACCGTTATTTTGAAACTTGGTTTTGATCGCCGTAACAGCACAACTTATGCTCACAAGCGTTTCTTCAGGCGGATGGTTGGTGCTGCAGGTTTCTTGAATGTCGTAGATGCTGTACGGGGCACTGTGGTTGCCCGTCGCTACATCCGGACATTCATCGCATGCGTCTCCAAGCTCGTCCCCATCTGCGTTCGCCTGATCGGTATTTTCGGTTTCAAGACAATTGTCGCTGTTGTCGCCGATACCGTCGGAGTCGCTGTCTTCGCTTTCCGATGCGTCCGAAGGAAAGGCATCACAAGCATCGCCCACGCCATCATTGTCGGTGTCGGTTTGTTCCGGATTACTCAGACCAAGACAGTTATCTGCGGTATCGACAACACCATCGCGATCGAGATCGTTGGGATCAAATGTTTCGCATATCGTGGTATTGGGATCCAAAGGACATGGATCGCAGACATCTCCGGCTCCATCTTCGTCAAAGTCGGACTGCACACCAAAATCGAGGGGTCTTGCCGGATTGAATATAGAGGGACAATTGTCCGAAGCATTTTCAATACCGTCTCCATCGGTGTCATTCCCGCCAGGATTCTCGGTATACGGCGTTGAACCCTCTACAATGTCATCTTCTCCTCTGTAGGGTACACATGTCGGTTCATTTTCGGGTGTGCCGCAAAAGAAAAGAGGATAAATGCCGGGTAACTCGGCCTGGATTTCAGCCAGGGTCTTACCGGTCTCTGATTGCGTACAAATGGCTTTTTCCACACCACATACGTCCAAGGAATCACAGCCGACATGAAGAGAATTGACCAAGGAAGAATCTCCGTTGAGAACGTCTCCTCCGCGCAGTACAAGCGCGACATCTTTGAGATCGCCTTTGACAACGGCTTCGTAGGGATCCAGGCCATTCTGCATAAAAATAGCGATATCGGCGGCCTTTCCAGCCCCCAAAACACCGATGTGTTGCTCCATGTTCAACGCCTTTGCACCGTTGATGGTCGCCATCGCCCAAAGATCTCGATAACTAAAATGGCTGTTGTAGTGATGGGTATTCAAGTAGTCCGCACAAGCCAATTCTCGGTTTGTGTTCATCGAGCCGGAAAGAACCCAGTCGGTACCGATGGCGATGGGTACTTTGAATGTGTCGTACATCGTCACCGGAGCCGTCTCTCCGTACAAAGCAATATTGGAGCGAGGCGACCAAATCAATTTCATGCTATCGGCGGCCATAATTTGAACATCCGAGGCCGTGACGCCGACGCCGTGAATGATCGCGGTGTTGGCACCCAATGCATCTACTCCGCCGTATGCGTCTGTAGATAGACACAAAAACTCGTTTTGCGCTTCGGCATCAATGCCTTCGGACACGTGCGGTGTGTAGGCGGATTCATTGCTAAAATCATCCGCTCCGGGCAACTCATAACCACAATCTTCCGATCGCAGCTCTCCACCCGAGTCGTTCAAAGGAAAGGTATCGTATTTCACCGAATCTACATTCAATCCCTCCAGTCCACTGCTCCTGTCCAAATTACGCAAAAATCCATTCACGCTGCCCGAGCCGTTAATGCTGGTTGTACCACCAAGGGAAAACCGCATCTCTCCCCACCGTTGACTCTTGGCTCCCTGATGCTCGCCTTTGTCTTGGGATATCTTGGGATGGTTCCTTTTCCCCTTTCGCCAGTCGTGTCGGTGCTCGTACCGAAGAAGGGGATCTCGCCCCACATCTGTAGCAACGTACGGATCTCCACCCATCCAACCCATATGGTCATGTGCATTAATGAGTCCTGGACCAATAGAAGCACCATTACAAACAATTCGGGGGGCGTCTATATACTCACTCAGACACGCACACCCTACACACTGAATCACACCGTCTTCGTCGACAAAAACACCGCCGTTTTCCGACAAGGTTTCAGGTTCCAGTATGGAACCGACCAAGAGTAATCCGGATCCATTTCCTGAAGTATAGACACACTCTCCTTCTGGAGCGGGTTCGATAGAGCCCAAGTCACAATCAATCTCTTCAAAGGGATCTTCGATTGCGGTGTCCGTCGTCTCTGCGGTGTCGGTATCTTCCGCGCTATCGGAGTCTTCCGCGGTATCTGTCGTCTCTGCGGTATCGGTCTTCCCTTCATTGGAGCAGCCAGAAAGAGAAACAATTCCAAAGGGGAGTAAAAAAATTAAAGCGTTGTATTTCATTCAAGCCATCCAAGACACAATTGATGCGGTATATGTGAAATTCAAAAGCAAATTTCTCAATTCGGATTCTATCCCGTTCGGTTCCGAAAGAGTAATGTTTCACCCATCCAGTTTCAAAAACGATGAATAAAGAGCTCTCTTCTTAGGCATCCACCCAGATTATACGATCACAAACGATCTGTTCCGGTCAAGTTCTCGAGGGCACAAGTGTCTACTCGTATTTTGATCTCTTTTGATGCTACAGAGTTCTATTTTTTAATCTTTGGTTTCGAAAAATGCGCATTTACCAATCGTTCGGGTAGACGTTCCCCAATCGTCTCAATGAAATGTGTGGCATATGCACGGCAGCCTTTTACCCGACTCAAGCATCTAAAAATCAATTTCCGTGGTGGAACGAAGACCGACCAGTCGCATCTTTTCTATATATTTTTCGACAGAAGCTCCCACAGAAAAAGGCCTGCTTGCTTACCAAAAACCAAAAGGAAGACATTGACCAGCACATTCGCTATCCACGGCCACTTCGCCTGTATTTTGTGGAGTTTATAACGCCGAGAAAGGTCGCATAAAATCGCCCAAATCATAAAACTTATGGTCATATCGAGTTCTATGACTTCCTTGAGGGTCAAAAGATCGTGCAAGAGAAAACCGCAACTCGTGAACACCACAAAACCGGCCAAAAACGGACGCTTGTTACCTCCCAAAATGATATAAAATAAAAATAAGGCATAGTTTAATAAAGGATTCCACACCCGCCAAAAACGATGAAAACCAGGTTGTGTAAAGCTTAAAAACCACCAACGAATCAGCAGATCCTTAGTTTGGAGCGGATGTTTGTAGCCTCTATTGGTGTAAAAAGTACTCGGGGGAAATTGTTCGGCTATGTTTTGTATCTTTTTCATCATTGTGAGCCCCTTCTTCTCTGACCGCGCAAGATTTTTTTAGGCCATATATTCTACGGCTGTACTTTCTATTTTTTGTGGGGAAGCGTTTCTGGTTTCCTTAAAGCTCGCTCATAATAATGTAGGTCTTTCCGGTGTAGGAATCATACCCGAAACCACCAACGACGATGTCATCCTTTCCATCGCCATTGAGATTACCGGCGGTAATGAACGCTCCGGCATAGCTTTCGGATTGTTCTCCAAGGAAGGAATAGTCCGCATCGCTCAGGTGAATGCGGCTGTTGCTACCGAGACTACTCCCCAATACAAGATAGGCTTTACCCGCAGCAACGCTATTCTCACTGTTATAGCTTGAACCAAGCAGAACATCGTCGAGTCCATCGCCATCTATGTCGCCGCCCGGCGAGACATAAAACCCGATGTTATCTCCGTTTGCTTCACCAACAAAAGAGTAGTCGGAGTCGGCCAGATCGTAGGTTGGATCCGTAAGACTTCCACCAAAGATTAAATAGGTTGTTCCGGGCACGGTCTGATCTCCACTTGCTCCGATTAAGAGATCGGTGATGCCGTCGCCGTTGATATCTCCCGCCTTGGAAACCGACTTCCCGGCCCGATCACCCTCTACCGCTCCCAAAAACGTATGGTCTGCCTCGGAGAGAAAGATTGTGGTTGGATCGTTCGCAAAGACATTGTTATTGATGGAAGATGCGAGTACGATGTAGGCCTTTCCGGTATTGCTTAGGGCACCATCGGCTCCGATGATGACATCATCGAGCCCATCGCCATCGATATCTCCCGCACCAGAAACGGAAACACCCGCGTTGTGGTTGGCATTTTCTCCAAAGAAGAAAAAGTCTGCCTCGGAGAGAGATCTGGGAGCGTTGCCATGGAGTGCAAGATTGCCTCCAAAAATGAGATAGGCTTTTCCGGCATTTTCTCGAACCTCATCATTAAGAGAGGTGCCAATAATAATATCATCGAGTCCATCACCATCGATATCGCCGGCCCCGTCAAAGGACATTCCAATGTAATCAGCGGGATTTTCTCCGTAGAAACTATAGTCTGCATCGTCGACAGTAAGATTGGTTCTGGCTCCCAAAGAAGAAGCCAAGAAGAGGTATATCTTTCCGGCACCGGATATGTGCTCACTGTTACCGGTGGCACCGACAAGGAGGTCGTCCCGTCCATCGCCATCGACATCCCCGGCACTGGCAACGGCATAGCCAAAGGAATCAAATCCTGTTGATGCGCTAAAGGAGTAGTCGGCATCGGCCAAATTGATGCTTGTCGTGCTACCCAGGCTGCTGCTAAATACAATGTATGCCTTGCCAGCAAACTGATTGTTTCCAAACGAGCCGATGATGATATCATCGAGTCCGTCTCCATCCATGTCTCCCAGTGACTTGACGTGCTGACCAGAGTAATTGGTGGTGTCCTCTCCCACCAGGGTGTAGTCGGAAAGAGCAAGAGAGCTGTCCGAGATACCCGTTGTGCAATCCATATCTAAAAATAAGGTGTCGATCGCACCCGGGTTGATGGTGGCATCGTCGTCGTCACAATCGGTTGCGGGGTCGCTGCTGGCACCTTCTCCACTGTCATCGCAGTCGAGATCGGTAGAAGACACGGTTAGGCTGGTGCTGGTCGAGCGATACCCATCGTCGTCGGCATCGACATAGCAAGCTTCCAATCCGTCGCAATTGTTATCTATACCATCGTCGACGATGTCGCTTCGGTTGGGTCGAATCGCAGTGGTGCTATCGTCGCAGTCAGAGCCGGGATACGCGTTACTGATGGGGTTCTGATCACCATATCCGTCGCCGTCATCATCTTTCATACAGAATTCACTGGATTCGAAGTGCGCGGCACCTGGATGGGTATTGGCACCGGTGGCGGGATCATCGTCGCAATCGGTGCTAAACGAGGATTCGCCGGCTGCGCTGCAGTCGAGGGTCGTTCCTATGATCGTTACGGTCGAACCATATGTGTCTCCGTCGAGATCTTCCAAGCAGTTGTCATAGGTATCGCAGTCCTGGTCGATGCCGTCGGCACCGGTTTCCGGAGCGCCTGGATAGATGGAAGGATCACTGTCGACGCAATCGGTGCCGGCCTCTGCACCGGTTGGTGGGCTTGGATCACCGTATCCGTCGCCGTCTAAATCATGCATACAGGCGGTGCTGCTCTCTTCAAAGGCAGCACCGGGGTAGACGGCTGCGTTGCTGTCCAAACAGTCATCGGCGCTGGGTGCGCTACCGGAATCCAAGCATAACAGATCGGAGGATTCAACTGTATTCTCCGTACCAAACCCGTCTATATCGAGATCCTCGTAGCATAATTCTATACCATCGCAGTTTTGGTCGATACCGTCAGCAACCAACTCCTCTTGCCCGGGAGAGATCGCGCTATCCGTGTCATCGCAATCTGTGTTGTCGGCTACATACCCACTAATCGCGCTACATAACTCTAGGGGACTATTCTCATCACCGTACCCGTCTTCATCCAAATCGAGATAGAAAATCTCTCCGTTAATGCCATCCCCTTGCACATCATCTGTATTTCCATCGCAGTTATTATCGAGTTCATCACAAACCTCTTCAGCTGCCGGATGGACATTGGCGTTTTCGTCATCGCAGTCTCCTGCCTCCAAAGCCCAAGAGCCCGCTGGTTTCTCACACTCTTCCACAGAGACGGTATCCGAACCATATCCGTCTTGGTCTTTGTCCTCGTACCAAGTCGTCTTTGCGTTGATGGTACTGTTATTTGGATCGCAGTCTTCGAATGCATCAAATCCGTCTCCATCCGCATCTGTACGCAAATCGAGATCTTTGTCTGTAACGAGAACACATGAAATTACAAGAGAGGCAAACAACATAAAATCCTTCCATAAAACATTAAATATTAGTTTTCACGAGGAATGTATCTCGATTTCTTCTACAGAACAAACCGCAGGAAACGCTAAATGCGGTCATCAAATTACCGGGCAGGTCGAATGCGCAAATGAGAGGCATTTCTTCTATGAAGCTATCCATTGTCATTCTCAACAAGCGAATTTATTAGAAAACAATGAAGCACAAGATGACTTTCTAAATAAAAAAATTGTCCAAAATACGCGCAGAAAGATCCTCTTATGACCAGTCGATGCCGTTTGAAGCAGAGCGGACTCTTTCGCCTATTGATACAGGGCTACACCGATTCCACCTGTCACGGAGAATCCCTCAATCGTACTCCCGTTTTGCGGATGAACGGTCGTAGTTCTTCTCATGCGATACATTTGAATGATCAGAAAGTCTCCAAAAGTAGCCTGATCAAACCGTTCGGCAGGGATTTGATAAGAACCATTGTCTTCAACGTGACATTGGAAGCTTTCTAAAATGATGGATGAATCAGAGACGTCTCTGATCTCAACATTAAAAATCATGCTTGATTGTTCACTAAGATCTGTTTCCCACGTAAATACCGTGTTCTCGGAACTATAGTATGCATACTCAGTCCCCACAAAGAAGTTGGTCGGACCAAAGGTTGCTCCCAGTCCCGGTGCGGTTACAACAGCATCGCTAATCTCAAGTCCAATATCCGGAGCGTCTAAGTCATAGCCTACTCCTTTTATATAAAAATCGGATGTGAGGGCAGACGCCGTGTAAGTGCTTCCATCATCGGCCAAAGGGATCGAGATATTACCGTAATTGAGAAATATATTTTCCCCCAAATCGATTCCGGTGCTGCTGAGTGGAGTTGGGGTGTTGTTCTCACAGCTTCCCAGTTCCGGTACCCAACTAAGCCAAGAACCGTTGGTTGGCTCATGGAGCATCACAGACGCGGAGATGGAGTAACCTTGATCTGAAGCAATCCTAAAACCATCTACGATCAAGCTCAGTTGAACAATACCCCCAACAAGCTCCGTTCCATTGTTGCTGTCATCGCTGTCATCATCATTGCCGTCGCCGTTGTCTTCATCATTGCCGTCATTGTTGGCGTCATCATTGTCGTCATCGTTACTGGGGTTGTCTTCCCCTTCTTCATCATCGGTGTCCGGCTCTTCCGGATCTCCTGTATTGAAGTAAACAAAACCTTCTGGAATAACGACCGTGCCGTGCTCCGACCAAACGATAACATCAACACTCCCTTCTTCGGCAGGGGGTGTATCAAAAAATAATATATCGGCTCCGAGTACGGTCACATCGCTGATCTCATCGGAATTAAAGGCCACTCCTACATTTCCGTCAAAGCCACTTCCCTTGAGGCGGACTTCGGTACCACCGCTGGAGACGCCTCGGTTTGGACTGATTTCCTCGACACACAAAAGATTATCGCAAAATCCAGTGGCCTCTTCGGTTTCGGTATCTGGAGGATCATCTAGGGTAATGACTCCCTTACCGTTGCAGCCGAGTAGAAATACATATGACGAGAATCCAAACATATACCGCTCCTTTATTACTGCTGCTTATGGACGATGGATAAGAAATTCTACCGTAACATTCCCATCTTCCAATTGTATCCAATCATGGCTTTAATATACAACAATTCTAATATCCAAGCTCAAAAAAGACGGCGTCCCGCCTTCCATGATTTCTCTGGGTAGCAACCACACAACAACCGACAGCGCTGAATGATATTCAGGACGCTGACAAGGGAAGACCGATGCAAATCCTTTGGGGAACCAACATCCAACGAGTGGGCTACACATTTGAGACCGATACAACGAAGACTGCTTCGCCCGATAAAATTACTCTTGCCGTTCAATATTTTGGTATCGTTATTGCAACCTTAAGACCATTGTTTCACAAATGAAGGAGAATCTCATGAAAACATTTGTACTGCTTATACTTCCACTCGCACTCTTGGCATGCAGTGAAAAAGAAACCGATACAGCGACAGACGACACAGGAACAGAGGATACGGACACAGATGACACTGCATCTGAGGATACGGAGGAAGATACCAGCCATCCCGATTCATTCATACTCGAAGATTTTCTCGAGCGTCCCAGCGGCTGCTCGGACTTTCTTTTCTTCGATCGAAATACGGATGATACAATTGTCTTGGAATTACAGGGCCAAGGATTGGCAGAAGCGGCCCATGCGAGTGGAGGAGCACAAACTTTTACCCATGACCTAGCGGCACTATCCGCCGATTTCCGTTTGGAGGTCAATTTTGGAACCAACATCAGCTATGAGCTGTGCAACGACGCACTCGACCCCAATATCGTCAGGGTACTGGACACCAAATATCTACCCGTCAATGGACGTATGACGCTAACCATTACACCAAATGGCGAGCCGATGGGCATGGGAGACTTTCCCGCAGAGCTTCACATCCAAATTCAAGGTGCTGATTTCTGCGCAGATACCGGCGATGGCAGCACACACCATGAAAATTGCTTCAATGTAAATGACTACAGCGCAACCGCATCTATTGGATGGCTACCGGGCTAGTTGGACACACGATTTACCCGGTTGGCTCGACCGATCATGCGACATCGTCGCGATTCTCTCCTGTGCGGAGTGAGCGCTTCGCGTTCTCGGATCTCAGCGGTGTTCTGGATAGCTAGTCGCACTCTCCCATAATCGCATACTGGACGCGAATGCTGCTTCCTTCTTCCGGTGCACTGTTCCACTCAACCGCATTGAGTGCAGAATTATAGCTCCACCCCACTGTCGTAGTCACACCGTCGATGGCAACCATAATCGTTTGTGGGACGGGGAGCTGCGAAAGCGCAAAGGAAGTATTGCCCATTTCTTGTGTGTAGATGTCTTCGTTCTCGCCAAAGAATTCGCTTCTTCCCTCTTGGGTAACAAGAACATCTGGCGTGTAAGGATCATTCGTCGAGATGGTTAGGAATGCTTGATCCGTAACCGTATCGAGCGGACGATACGTAATCGAGATGGGCATACTCGAATTCGGTGAGATGCTCCAAGGCAGCGGCCCATTTGTGTCTTCTAAAAAATCAACGGCAAGTTCACCACTGGCCGTCGAAAACGAAAATTCGGATACCAACAGATTCGCAGTACCGACGTTTTCAATCAAAAGGGATTCGGTTTGGGTGCATCCGACCACGACGGTTCCAAAGTCATGTGTACTGGGCGTTACATCGATGACGGGTGCAATTCCGAGACCCGAAAGCGGAATGAAAACATACGGCTCTCTTGGATCGTTTGACTCGATCATAACCTCATCTTGAAAATCACCCGCTGTATCCGGTGCAAAGGTAATCAAAACATCGGCAGAGGAGTCTGGGGAGAGGCGTAATTCTCCAACAGGCTCAACTCGGAACGGTCCGGTGTGGTTCGAAACATCGACGTCTGAAATAATGAGGTCGGCACGGCCAATATTTTCGACCCGGACGCTTTGGGTTTCCGAAAGGTTCGCTGCTGCATCCA